>JACZXR010000299.1 GCA_022571535.1 Deltaproteobacteria bacterium
AGGCAAGGCCGCAGGAACAAAGGTCCGGTGGTGGTTTCAGAGACAACAGAGGAGGAGGAGGAGGAGGCAGGGGGAGAGGCGGTGGCGGTGGCGGACGTTCTCGCTGGTAGTTTCTCGTTTAAGTTAAAACCAAAAAATATAAGAAGGGGGGGATAGGTCGGGTGACCCCCCTTTTTATTCTCACAGAGACGTATCCCTTTAAAAGTAAGAAGAGACTTTCAGATCAATTCAATCCGAACCGTGATTCGACCCGGATTAGTCCCTGCTTTCGAATGAGCCGTGGTCGTTGGGTCGAGGTAATTCGTCTTAAAGTTGAGTGACGGCGCAATCGGCCTTGCTGAGGTTAAGGAGACCTGGCAGCCGGTTATGGTTCCTTTTTCTTCCGGTCCCCTTCGGGAACGATGAGCAGACGACGATAGGCCCCTTGCCCCAGGCTTCTGGTGGTAATCCATGGATCGTCCTCCAAAGTTAGGTGAATGATACGGCGGTCGCGGGCGCTCAGAGAATCGATGCTAACGGTTGTTCTTTGCCTCTTGGCCTTTTCTCCCAACCGCAGGGCCATGTCCTCCAGTGTTTTTTTCCGGCGCTCATGGTAGTTTTCGGTGTCCACGATAAGCTGCGGCCTCTCCGCCCCATGCCTTTCACCTACCGCCCGAGTGAGAATGTATTGCAGCGCCTCCAGTGTCTGTCCCCTTCGTCCGATCAGGAGGCCGCCGTTATCTCCACGGATGTCGAGTACGATCTCTTCGCCGGTTTCTCCAGGTTTGACCTCGATCGTGGCCTGGACTCCCATCAGCCTGAGGATCTCGACCAATATATCCTTTCCCCTTTCCCCCACGGCTGATGCGCTTTCCTTCATTGATCTGTTAGTGGGGGGCTGCCTCTCTTCCCGTGGTTCCTGGTCTATGTCTATGGACCTGCGCAGCGAGACCCGGACCCGCGCCTTGCGCGCACCGATACCGAGAATTCCTTTTTTCACGTCTGATAGAATTTCGACCGTTACCTGCTCGCGCTCTACTCTGAGGGTATTGAGGGCATTCTCTATAGCGTCATCAATGGTTTCGCCTTCAGCTTCCATGTGCTCCATGAATCAACTACCTCCAACAGAGTCGGTTCTACTTTGTCATCCGGTTAATAATATACTGTTGTACGATGGTCAGGATGTTGTTCACCAGCCAGTAGATGGTCAACCCGGAAGGGAAGTTAACGAACATTACCGTAAAGATTACCGGCATCATATACATCATCCGCTTCTGGTTTGGGTCTCCAGCAGTGGGGGTCATCCACATCTGCACGAACATACTGGCGCCCATAAAAAGGACCAGGATGGGAATCCCCACATTCCAGCCTAACAGGGTCATTGGCAGGGATTCCCAATCCGGGCGTGAAAGGTCATTGATCCACAGAAACGGGGTGTGACGTAACTCAATGGGAGTGCGCAGGGCATTGTAGAGGCCGATGAAAACCGGAAACTGGAGAACCATCGGGAGACAACCTCCCAGGGGGTTCACCTTATTGCGCTTATAGAGCTCCATGATTTCTTTGTTCATCTTCTCCTTTTCGCCTTTGAATTTATCCTTGATGCGCTGCATCTGTGGTTGCAGCTTCTGCATCGCCTTCATCGAGGAAAAACTCTTGTGTGTCAGGGGTGCCAGAAGAAGTTTGATCAGGATGGTCATGAGGATAATGTCAAGGCCGTAGCTACCCGTAAAGCGGTGGGAGAATCGCAACAACTGGAGTACGGGTGCGGATACAAACCCAAAGTAACCGAGATCAATGGACTGTTCTAATCCCTTTCCCAGGGTCTTCATTAAGCTGAGGTCCTTGGGGCCGATGAAAATGGTGTAGCGAGCTCTCCCGCCCACACCTGTCCCGGTTTGTCCTCCGATATCCAGAAGAACTCCGGGTCCGGCCTGCTTTACCCTGACCGTCTGTGTTGCATTGCCATCAGGAAGCAAGGCAAAGAGAAAGTAGGTATAACCAAAACCAACCCAGGAAACATGACCGCTCAGAATTTTTCCCTCGCTCAGTTCTTCTCCATTTTCTCGAATCATCTTTCCATCCACGAGGGCCAGGAGCCCTTCGAAAACGGCATCCCGCGAGAGGTTTTTGTTCTTTCCCCCGGTGCTTAGAAGTAGACTCGGAGGTGAAGAGCCATCCGATCCTCCACCAGAGACCTCTAGCTCGATCACGTAACTGGAACCGGTAAAGGTAAACTTCTTGATCAGGGTTGTCCCTTGTGGGGTCTGCCCTTGGAAGGTGAGAGTCCCTTTGGCATTGCCCGTAAGCCTCAGGGAATAACCCGTGATATCGTAAATCAGGTCCTCGTCATTAAAAGACACTGGGTCATGGATCTGAACCCCAAGCGGATAAGGGAGTCCCGGTGTGGAGAAGATCATCTCGATGGGGGGGCTCTGCTCCTCCACGGAAAGGCGGTATTGCTTCAGGAGCAAACTCTTCAGGCGGGCCCCCCGGTTGCTAAAGATGGCCGTGTAGTGATCCGTCTCGACCTTGATATTCTTAACTGTCCTCTGTATCCCTGTGGGGAGGATCTTCTCTACGGGGTCAGTGAGTTTGCGTATGGGTGTTGGAACTGGGATCCTTTCCCTTTCCACTTCCATCTGTTCCTCGGGCGAAAGGGGAGTTTCGTATCGGGGTCTCATCCACTCCCAGAGGATGATAACCAGGACAGAGAGAACGATAGCTATGAGTGCATTTTTTTCCATTCGTTGATCTTATGGGACAGGGTCGTAGCCACCCCTGTAGAGAGGATGGCAGCGCACTAGCCGGCACAGGCCAAGCCAGAGCCCCTTCATGCTCCCATGCCGCTTTACAGCCTCAAGGGTATAGCCGGAACAGCTGGGAAAAAAGCGGCAAGAGGGGGGGTGAGCGGAGATAAAAAACAGCGGTATCCTGTAAGGAAAAGAATAACCCCTCTCTTGAACGATTCAACCATACTTTTCCTATCTCCAGGGGGGGACAAAGGCCCTCCCGAGTTCCCGGGCCACTTCATGGTGGGATAGGTCTCCAGCCCCTTTTCTCGCTATGATCAGGAAGTCTCGATAGGGGGAGAAGGGATTCTGCCGCTTTCGATAAAACTCCCTCAGGAGTCTCTTGACCCGATTGCGGACCACTGCCTTTCCCACCTTTGCGCTGACCGTAATGCCAAGTCTATCAGCTCGCTTATCGTTGGGCCTGCTTATAACGATAAAGTGAGGGGTGTAGACCGTCCTCCCGCCGCGTGAGAGGCTGAGAAACTCAGAGCGTCTGGTAAGGTGGGTTCTTCTCGGGAACCTTTCCCGGCCCTGCACCAACTGCCCGATCTGTTCTAAAAGCGGGCCTGTTTAGGAGGCACCACAACAGTAAGCCTTTTACGTCCTTTTGCCCTTCTCCGTTTTAGAATTTTGCGGCCCCCGGGGGTAGCCATTCTTGCCCGGAATCCGTGGGTCCTCTTCCGTCTGATATTACTCGGTTGATAGGTTCGCTTCATGCCAATCCCTCATGATAAACATTTGTCTGATTACATATTTCAACCACAGAGCTTCACCGTTGTCAATTTTACCCTTTGCGCTGTTGCGAGCGGCACATTTCTCTATCACGAAATCTCGGGTTTGAGCGAGCGCTGCATGAGGTCGCGTACGGCCTCCGTAGGCTTCTTGTCTTCGTACAGGACCAGCGACATCTGTTCCACAATGGGCATCTCGACTTCGAGCCGCTGGGCCAGAAGACGCAGCGACTGGGTATTGCGCACACCTTCGGCAATCATTCGCATGCCAGCCAGGATGTCGCGAATCTTACGGCCCTTAGAAATCTCCAAGCCCACCCAGCGATTCCGACTTAAATCTCCCGTACAAGTCAGGATCAGATCCCCCAGTCCCGGAAGTCCTGAGAGCGTGAGGGGATCCGCTCCCATCTTGATTGCCAATCGCGTCATCTCAGCCAGTCCGCGGGTAATCAGAGCGGCGCGGGCATTACAACCAAGAGAGAGCCCATCGCTGATGCCTGCGGCTATGGCGATGACGTTTTTGACCACCCCACCCATCTGCACTCCAACGACGTCCCGTGAGGTATAGATCCTGAGGCTCTGGGTGCTCAG
>JACZXR010000300.1 GCA_022571535.1 Deltaproteobacteria bacterium
ACCCTGGCCCGGGCTTACAACGACTGGTTACACGACCGGTTCATGCGCGTAAGCCCTCGTCTGGTTGGCGTCGCGCTGCTCCCTGTTCAAGACATAGCCGAGGCCGTTAAGGAGTTGCGCCGTTGTATAACGGAGCTGGGAATGGTCGGAGGGGTGTTGCCCTCGGTCATTGTTGGAGGAAGGCTCTTCGGCGGTCCGGAATTCCACCCGCTCTGGGAAGAGGCCCAACGGCTCGATGTCCCGATCTCTCCCCACGGCGGGCTCAGCTCTCCCAGTCTGGGTCTCGACATGGCAGGCAACTTCACCGTCGCGCACTGTCTCGAGCACCCGTTTGCCCAGATGCGCCAGCTGGTCAGTATGATCTTCGAGGGGGTGTTTGAGTTGTTTCCACAGTTTCGCTTCGGCGTCCTCGAATGCGGAATCGGCTGGGTTCCCTACATGATGGACCGGATGGATGAGGAGCTTGAAAGGAAAGGACAATATTCTCCCCGCTGCAAGCAAAAACCGAGCGAATATCTACGTCGTGGAAATATCTTCTTTACTGCGGAGGTGGGCGAAACCACCTTGCCCCTTGCCGCCCAGGTGCTTCCCGAGGAGACGATCATCTGGGCATCAGATTATCCCCACGAGAGAGACCAGCGGGATTTCAGCCAAGATATCCCGAACCTGATTGGACGGAAGGATATCAGCGACCAACTGAAGCGGAAAATCTTCTTCGACAACCCTCTGCATTTCTATCCACGGCTACGCGCTAGGCTAGAGAAAGTTCCATCAAAGAGCCAGATGGCAACGGCATCTCCTGTCCTCTAGTAGGTGGTAGAAACCCTCGGCTGGTTGCTAGCTAAAAAGAACCTTGCCCAGCTCCGAGCGGTATCTGTCCACGATCTCGCTTTCGGATCCCAGCAGATTGAAAATCTGAAGCATGGCTATACGAGCTCCATCCTCTCGAAAGCCTCTCTCCTGTTTTACTACTGCCAGGAACTCCTCCAGTGCCTCTTCGTACCTCTCCGTTGCAGCCAAGACGTTCCCGAGCCTAAAATGCGTCTCCAGGTCTGTTTGATCGGCTGTGAGAGCGGATCGAAGAGCCGATTCGTCCTCGTTAATACTCTGCCGGAATTTTTGCCGAGCGATGAGCCGTTCGGCCTCCTTCCGCTCAGGGGCATCGATAGGAACCCGTTCCAGAAAGCTCACCGCCTGTGCATCGCCGTTCTCTACGAGGAGCCGACCCATGCCCAGAAGGGCCCCTGCGTGATTGGGCTCACCCTCCAAGACCTCCCGATAGACAGCCTCTGCCTCTATTTGCTTCCCCTCATTCTCTAACATCAGGGCATGAAGCCCACGCTCGTCTGCCTCCGAGGGCAGGAAACTGGAAAGAAACTCTCGCACGCCAGCCTCCGGCACCGCCCCAGTAAACTCCGTAGCGATCTTGCCTTCCTTGAAGACCTTCACGGCGGGGATTCCCTGGATATGAAACAGACCTGCCAGTCCTGGGCTCTCGTCCACATTGAGTTTAGCCAGAACAAACGCCCCCTTGTACTCCTCAGCCAGCCGTTCCAATACCGGACCCAATACCCGACAGGGACCGCACCAGGGCGCCCAGAAATCAACCATGACGGGGACCTGACGAGAGCGCTCCACAACTTCCGCCTCAAAATCACCCTCGCCGACTTCAATCGTCCACTGGTTCATGAATGCTCAAACACTATTTATTAGAAACCTGCACACGGGAACTTTCCTTGGCAGTCCGTCGTCACACAAAAAGTTACGCTCCCCTTGCCCTCTTGGGAAAACCCGCAGGGTCAAAGGAAGAGCCATTCAAGGTGAACGTGCGTTCAATTGGCACTGGATGAAGGATCGTTTGCATGACGTAGCACCCGTTTTCGGCATTGCGTACCACTGCGGCAACCCGTTCCGCGGGCTCTTCGGACTCGAGTTCCAATCGGGTCTCAAACCCGACTCCCATTGCCTTTACCGTCTCTGCCAGTACAGACCCCTCACTCTTAAACCTGGCCTTCACAAAGACACGGGCTTTGCTGATCTTGGTTTTCATCATTTCCCCGTACCGGGAAATCTGAGTGAGCAGTCAGAACCCTAGCGACAATCCAAGGTAGGCAAGTGGCGGTGGGGCTGTATTTCCCCCTCCCGTACGCTCCGCCTCATCGCAATAGACCGTAAATCCCCTGGCATGACCTTCCTTGCGCATCTTCTCCAGGGTCTCCGTATCTGCCTCGAGAACAATCTCCCTCTTAACCGTTATGTCGTCTGCCATTCTCTGTAACCTCCCCATTCTTATGATTGTGATTTATTCCCCTTTTGAGGAGGCAAGAGTAGCGCAAAGGTCGGGTGTGGTCAATTGCAGAGGATCTATCCAAGTGTTATATATCACCAAACGAAAAGGGGTGACTATGGCACAACAAATCAATGGTGGGGATTCATTTCCGGAATACGTCGTCAAAACGGTTGACGGGAAAACCCTCAGGGTCCCACAAGACTTGTCCGGAGAGTATGCGGTGTTGCTCTTTTACCGGGGCGGATGGTGACCCTACTGCCGGCGGCAGTTGGCCGACTATCAAACCAATCGACAGGCCTTTGAGCAGGAGAAAGTTAGACTGCTCGCACTATCTGCAGATCCGCTAGATAAGGCCAAAGAGACTGTGGAGCAGTTGAAGTTGGATTTCCCTGTTGGGTACGGCCTCGAGATTCCACGAGATGCCGATAAGATCGGCGCCTTCTGGGAAGAGAGGCGAAAAATCATCCACGCGACTAACTTCGTCCTGGACCCCAAGGGAAAAGTCGTGGACGCATCGTACAGCAATGGCCCGATCGGACGAATTGTTGCTGCCGACGCGCTGAGCCATATTCAGTTCTTCAAAAAAAGATCGCAATAATCGGCGAAAACGACATGGGCAAGGCTGACCGCGTTGGGAAGCACGGCGAGAGGAAGAGGCTGGAGCGACTTAAGGGAATGCGGCGTATTTCCTGGATAGCCTCCAGGTGGCCAAAGATGGGGATCTCCCGGACCTCGCGCGGGGACAGTGGCAGTCAAAGGTAAAGGCCAATGGCCAAACGCCACCCGAGTCTAATTCCCCTTTGTCAAGATCACCATCATGGACTCGCCTTGGCAATACGTTGCCGCAAGCAGGCCCTGGGACAATTAAATCCTGGTCACCCTCAGGGTATTGAGGAGCACGTTAATGAGGTCAAAGACTTTTTCCTCAAGAAACTCTGCTCCCATTTCGAGGCAGAGGAGATGGTTCTCTTCCCCCTCATTAGCTCGCATTACAGCGATGCCAAGAGAATGACCGCCGATCTACGGCATGAACACGAACAGATTCGCCAGGGAATAACCAGCCTGGACCAGAAATTCGAATTACCGAAGGCCCTATTCGATCTGGGATATATCCTAGAACGTCACATTCGTCGTGAAGAACGAGAGCTTTTCCCTTTATTTGAGCATTACGTTCCACCTGCCGAGGCTGAACAGGCCAAGGGCGAGATTGAGAGAATTTTATATGTCCGTAAGCATTCCCTCTAACTTGGAGTAGAGCGCCCCAGACACCACTTCCCGAAGGGTTCCCAGCGCACTGTAGACATCACGTCTCGCCCGCATGGCCGGCATGGTTTCTGGTCCGATCTCGCTGTCCGCTTCGCGCCCGGCTGAAAGGGATCTTTTACCTAATTCAAGCTGAGACTTTGTGAGCAGAGTCCCGATCAATTCACTTATCTTCTCTAACTCCTCGACGGAGTATCTACCGTGCTCTACCTTGAGCGCACTGGCCGCCATGACAATGAGGCTTTCATCCAGCGGAGACCGGTCCAGCCCATCCAAAATCCACTCAAGGAGATGAATCATCCTACCCTGGGCAATAAAAAAGCATGGGATGATGGGATGGTGGACTCTTTTTCTCAGCACATCCCAGAACGTGTCCCTCGAGGCCTTGGCGTCGAGCCCCAGGAAATATGAGGTCAGGCGCTCAAGACCGGCACTTTCCACCCGATAGGATTCCGGCTGTAAAACCAGGCAATGTTGCTCCCCGGCAGAGAGCGGGGACCCATCACACCGCACAATTTCTGGTTGGACGAGATGTGCGGAG
>JACZXR010000301.1 GCA_022571535.1 Deltaproteobacteria bacterium
ACCTCTTTTCCCCGGTTACAACGAGCGCCTCCTTAACCTTTGCAAGGGCTATCACAAATGGGTCTGCTCGGTTTCTGTCTCTCATCGCGCCGACGAACCGTGGAAACTCGGTTAGGATTTCCTGAGTTGCTTGTTGGACCTCTTCGTCGAGTGGTACGAACATCATGCTGTTTGCCTTTGTCCGCTTATGAATTTCGTCGTCTTTCTGGGCTAATTCTAAAAGTACTTCATCAGGAGATAATAGCTCTCCCGTTTTGATCATCTCTTCGAGGTGTGACCAGAGCGATGGAAACACATCCGGTGGATAGTATCGAACCCAGCCATCGAGCAGTGCACTTGTGTCGATCACGGTCACGCGTAATATCCGAGCTAAGCTGCAGGGTCGACGACATCCTGCTCGATCGTCGGTAAATGCTTAAGTTTCACACCAAGCATCTCTGCTACGTCTGAAGAGTTGATGGCTTCCGTATGGTAGACCTCGAGGACAAGTCGAACGAATGCGCGTCCAAGGTCTCGGATCTTAAGAACGTGGTAGGGTGCGAAGCCGCCTTGCGTGCGTTCGGATCCCCGCCTGTACGCATCGAGCAGAACTTTAGAACTGTCAGGTGGCTACGATTCTCAAACCGGCTGACTCGAGTCTGCGGAAGTCCGCAAGGTTCCCTGTTGCCAAGGAGGCGCCGACGCGTAGCGCGGTGGCAGCAATCATACAGTCGATCAAAGAGCCTCGTCGGTGACCCGAAAGGTTGTACAAGCGTGCGGATAACTCGGCGTCTTCAGCGACAAAAGGAACTCGGTCTTGGACGATGCGAGCCGCGAGTTCAACGTGGTGCGGCTCAACAGGCCCACATAAGAACTCGGCCCAGCTAATCGAGCTGATTCCGAGCGAGATGCCACCCAGCAGCCACTCGCGGAGCTTGAGGTCCTCAAGCGAATTGCGCGCGAGCGCCCGTATGAGAAAGCTTGTGTCGAGGTGAATCATCCACCCGGCACTTTGCTTTGCATCGATGACTCTCGTCGCTCCGTCCGTACGCGCCGAGCCCATGTCCGCGCCTTCGCAGGACTTAGATTCAGCGATCTCTGCAGCTCATTCAACGCCACGATGGTATCGTTTCCTTCCTGTGACCCCTCACTTGCTGCAGCTCGGATCGCGCGTCGCAACGCCTCTGACTTGGAGACCTTCCAGCGCCGTGCCATATCCTCGAGCGCCCGTACGGTCTCCACGTCCAACGCATAGGTTGTTTTGATTGTAGTTACGGCCATACTTTAGCTAAAGTATGGCCGTATAACCCAGAAGTCAAGAGTAAACCCCGTACCACGGACTTACGTCCGTGGCTTTGGGGCGCTGCCCTTACAAGGGAGGTCGGAACATTCATCCCCGCGCTTACGCACGGGGCGTTCTGTGGTACGAGGTAAAATAGGCATAATAAAAAGTAGCAGACTCAGGGTCATTGAAGAGGCAGCCTATTTAGGAAGAAACCCAGGGACGAAGCGTAGATTAATCGTCCGCCTCAAGAGGTGTAGGATTCAAGAGGGGATTCGTGGGTTCTGTGGGGTTTTATTGATGGTGCTCGGAGCCTCCAGCTTTTCGGAATACCCGAAAGGCTGTTAGGGTGTGGAGGCCCTCCGGTCTCTACGAAGCTTGCCAAGGCATGAAGTAAGCGGCGGGTCTCCCGAGGGTGCTTTAGACTGTAACTCGCCCGGCCGCCAGCGGTCTCGGTTCGAACCACGTCCTCGAGACGTAAGCCTGAAAGATATTGCTTACGCTTGGCATGCTACGGCCCACCTGCTCGGCTGTCTTGGAAGGCCTCATTTCACCCTTCTCGGTCAGGGCACAGACAATTGAGAAAGTTACAGGATTGCCCAAAAGCAGGCATAAACGGGATTGTCTATATGCCTTTTCTTCCATGTTCAGTGCCTATCATACTTTCGCAATTCCGAAAATGAGAAACAGGCTATCTCACATCTTGGAGCCCTCTTTTTTGACACAACGTCGATCATCCGTTACAGTATTGCTTGTCGGCAATCCAGCCCACGACGAAAGTCAAAGAGTATATAGAGTGCGTTCATGGTAGATCTGGACACAATTGTGTCATTGTGCAAACGGCGGGGTTTCATTTTCCAGTCCAGCGAGATCTACGGTGGTCTCGGCTCTGCCTGGGATTATGGACCCCTCGGCGTTGAGTTCAAGAACAACGTTAAGCATCTCTGGTGGCGCGACAACGTCCAATTGAGGGACGACATGGTTGGTCTCGACGCGGCCATTACGATGCATCCGAGGGTTTGGGAGGCCAGCGGGCACGTTGCCAGCTTTTCCGATCCCTTTACAGGTTGCACCGAATGCGGTCGTCACTATCGTGCCGATCAGATTCATGAAGTTTTATGGAGCTGCAGGTGGTTCCGTGCAGTCCAAAAGGTGCTGGAAGGACCATCGGCAAAAAAGAATGAGTGGCTTGCAATTACGAATTGGGCAAAGAGCGATGGTAAGAAAATCGCACCCAATTTTCCCTTGACTAAAAGCGCTGAGGTCCCTGCAGGTGTCGGCAGTACAGGGTACCCGTTTGAAGACCCAGAGGATCCGAAGTTTCTCAAGTTTTTGGAGACCCTGGGAAATCTTATCGCAAGACAGCCCGACACAATGTCCCTCCCATGTCCTGGTTGCGGGGGACTTAAATTGTCGGCGCCGAAGCCCGCGAACTTGATGCTCGAGACCTTTCTCGGACCTGTGAGAGAGACCGCCACGAAGACTTACCTCAGGCCGGAGACCGCGCAGGGCATTTTCGTCAATTTCGACAATGTGCTCCAGTCCGCGCGAAAGAAGGTACCCTTCGGTGTCGCACAAATCGGCAAGGCCTTCCGCAATGAGATTACACCCGGCAACTTTACTTTCCGCACCCGCGAGTTCGAGCAGATGGAGATCGAGTACTTCGTGGCGCCCGGGACAGACGAGGAGTGGCATCAGAAGTGGATCGACGAGAGGTTCGCATGGTATCAAAAATACGGCATTCGAAAGGACAATATCAGGATCCGCGAGCACACCTCGGATGAACTCGCCTTCTACGCGAAGAGGTGTGTCGACATCGAGTATCTCTTTCCGATGGGATGGAGCGAGCTGGAGGGTATTGCGAACCGCACGGACTACGACTTGAAACGACACTCGGAGTTCAGCGGGAAGTCTCTCGACTACTTCGACGAGGAAAGCAAGCAGAAGATCGTGCCCTACGTTATTGAGCCTTCGGCGGGGGCCGACCGGTCAGCCCTGGCCTTCTTGATCGACGCCTACCATGAGGAGGAGGTAAGGGAAGAGAGGCGGGTTGTCCTACGGTTCCATCCGGAACTCGCGCCGATCAAGATCGCTGTGCTTCCGCTGCTCAAAAAAAATCATCAGATCGTTCAAACTGCGAGGAAGATCTGTGCAGACCTCCAGAAGCGTTGGGTATCTGTTTACGACGATACCGCTGCGATCGGTCGGCTTTACCGCCGCCAGGACGAGGTTGGCACGCCCTTCTGTGTGACCGTAGATGTGCAGACCGTTGGCGACGGGAAGAGCCCGGCCGATGAGAAGGTCACCATTCGCGACCGAAACACCATGCAGCAGATTCGAGTTGCCATTTCCACGCTCGAAGAGACCATGACCAATCTCATGGCAGGCAAGTGGGTGGACGTCGCCAGGCAATAGGTCTGGTCAGTTATGACCTAGAGCGTGGTGGGCCCATGCAGACGAGGTTAAAATAGTTGTTCGGTTTACAGGGGCAGGGCCCAAAGTCAAATCGGATGATCGGAGAAGGTTGACAAAGTAATCTTTCTATACTAACAAAATTTTATCTAGGTGATTACAGATCCCCCCAATTCAGAGCAGCAGACGTCGGAGCAGGAGATTGAGGAACTTGCCCAGAAGATCGGTCGTCTGCTCCGGCCCATAGAGTCGCAAAAGAGGGAGGATCTCATAGAGCTGGTCCATTCCCTTATCCGTGAGGAGATGATCCAGGGTCGGGAGGGGGAGGAGGTAGCTGAAGGGTCACCTCCGGGTCCTTTAAACCCATTAGGAGCAGGGATCCTGTTTTTGATTGTGGGCGCCGGCCTCTCGTTTATCTTTG
>JACZXR010000302.1 GCA_022571535.1 Deltaproteobacteria bacterium
GCGCCGGCGCCCGAGGAGTTCTTCGAAAATCGGATCAACTACGACATCGTCTGGATTCCGCAGGCCGGGCCGGGCGGTGGTGGTGGCGGTGGAGTAACCGCAGCTAATGTGGAAGCTGCTGGCGGCGCTGGCGTTCGAGGCAAGCTCCGTCCGTTTGGTGATGTTTGCGATTTGCATCTGGCCGGTTCGTCGCCTCCCGCTACTTGCGCTGCTGAAAGACCTACCATGCGCCGCCCTCCAATCGCAAAGGAGAATCCTCTAACCATCCTGTTAGAGGCGCCGCGCCCACAGCCTCATGTATCAAGTACCGCATGGCATAGCCGCGGGCAAGATTCGACGCCCATTCCCCGTAGCAAGGGAAAGCGACAGCCACCTACCATAATCGAAGCGCTATGAACGCGTTAGAGCCTCTTACGTTGTCATAACCATTTACAACGAGACGGACCGTCGCATACAATCAGCCTCACCACCATGTAGCGACATGACCCGTCGCGAGTGTGGGAAGGCACACCGTCGCAACGGCTTGCGGCGTGTTGAGGAAGGAAACACGTTAGATAGCACTGGGACAAATCCCCTGATAACTCTGAATCCAAGCACACTTACGATTGGCCGTTTCCTCGATGTCCGAGGCGGCGCGACAGTCAATCTAGCTGATCCCCTTCTCAGCGATAGCGGAAGCACGTTCACTGTGGAGCGGGACTTCGTGGCGGTCAGGCAGTTGAATTCGAAACTCACAGGAACTGGAACGACCCCGCTACTTCAGTTTTCCAGCAGCACACTTAATGTAGGGACAAAGGGGATAGGGTCAACGGGTAGAGACATAGGTGATTTCTTCCGTGTCGATGATAACGTCAGCACTGATGTCACCGGACCTGCAAGTGTGACTCTGGCCGGGCCGTTGGTGAGCGATACCGGCAGCACCTTTGATATCTTGCTAAGATTCCTGAGAGTGGAAGACGGCTCAACCTTCACCAGCACGACGTCAGATCCTCTCATCGCATTTAGCGGCAGCACGGTGGATACGGGGCTTGATTTCGCTCGGCTTGATGACAGCTCAACCGTGAGCCTGTCAGGACCACTCATAGATGCTTTATCAAATACAAAGTTTACAACCGGCACAGGCGCTGTTGGTGCAGATTTTCTGGAGATCAGGGATAGTGCTGTATTCACCGGTCCGTCAAAGCCTACAACTGGAGACGCATCCCCTCTGATCACATTTGATCAGAGTACCCTGACAACTACCGTTGACGTAAAAGATGCCAGTACCCGGTTCCTCGATCTGCGTCTCAGCGGAAAACTAACATTGGGGGGACCGCTCCTTAAAGCGACCAACAGCACTTTTACGACCAACGCCGATTTTGCGCGTATCACTCAGTTGGCTACTTTAACCGGTACGGGAACGACGGCACTTTTTCAGTTCACGAACAGTACCTTCAACATAGGATCGGACACAGTCCAGACAAATGGCGGAGAACCAGGAGACAACTTTTTCCGCGTTGATGACAGCGCAGGTGATACTGTCACCGGGGCTGCGACAGTAACTCTGGCCGGGCCGCTAGTGAGCGACTCGGGGAGCACGTTTACAATTGCAGACAGGTTCTTGCGGGTTACTGATGGCTCGACTTTGACCAGCACGACCACGAGTCCCCTTATTACGCTGAGTGGGAGCACGGTGACCACCAGTGACGAATTCGTCCGGATTGATGACAGTGCTAAGATCACTCTTGCCGGATCGCTTCTGAGCGCGGGCAGCACCCTAACTATAGGTGACGACCTACTTGATATTCGCACGGGCGTTGATAACCTCGGTGGGCTTGTTACCAGTTCTGCCGACCCTCTGGTTCTTCTTAGTGGTGGGACCCATGCGATCACGGATGACCTGTTCGACGTGCAGGGACAGAGCATCACCGACCAGCCCATTAAGGGCTCCCAGTCTTCTTTTACTGTAAACTCCAAAACAGCCTCCAACCCTATCGGGGCTCTCTTTCAGGCTACCAATGAGTCTAATATAACCGTGGACACTGCTCTTAAGCTTGACAATGCACTGTTTGAGGCGACCCTCCCCGTCATCGAATTGGTTAGTACCTCGACCACCCAGACTAAGATCACTTCAAGCGGTACTTTTGCGGATATTGGGCGTAGCAATGCTAGTAAGGTTCTCCTTAAAGGTCCGTTCATTGCACTGGACAATAGCCTTATCAAGGTCACCACTGGTCCCCTGCTGAGCCTTAAGAGCGGGAGCACTATGGATGTTTCTGGTGATCTCCTTAAGCTCATTAGCGGGAGCACCATCAATGTCGTGAACGGTCCACTGATCAAGGTCGACGGGAGCGGGAGTGCTCTTGACGTTACTGGAGCGCTTGTCAATTTCGGCGGAACCGGGGCAAGTACGATTATTGTAAGGAATGGTCTCTGCAGCGGGACGTGCGCCACAAAAGGTGCTTCATCAATTAATATCTTAGAGCAGACGAGCGGGACGATTACTATCTCTGGCACCGATATTAAGAACCCCAGCTTTGGTAGCATCGATGTTGGCTCCACTGATGCCGTCATCCAGGTCAGCAATAGTGGTTCGGTTAATATTCAGGGCAACTAGCCAATAAGCTTTAATCAACATGCTTTCCGGGGGTGTCTCATCAAAGGAGGCATCCCCTTTTTTTGTTTTTAGCCATCAGGTTTCAGCTTTTAGCATTCAGTTGTCAGCTCTCACCCTTCACTTTAAAGGGACAGGAGCTGACAGGACTGAGTGCCGAGGACTGAGGCGAGAATCAACGCTTAGCCCCGTTTTTTACTCATTCCTCAGTCCTCATTACTGATTGCAATTGCCGATCGCTGATCGCTGAATGCTAACCCGATAAAAGCCTAACACCAGCAAAGGGCGTCTTATAAAACGGGGCGCGCTTCTCGTCTCATTCCTTACTTTTTAATGACCGGAATTGATTATTAGGATACCCCCGCTGCTTGGCGCGGCCACATTACCGATGGGGTTTCCAAAGGGGAGAAGCGGTAGCTCTTCCCTTTGGTCGACCACGGGGTTTCAGATCCTGTGGCCGAAAGAACAAATCCCACCGAGAGTATTTACTTTCCAGCTAGTTACAAGCCACCGATCATCTCTGCGGTGCCTCAATGCCGCCATAATCCCGCCATCCAGAAAATTAGAGCTTCCATGAATGAAATCAGAAGGCCTTTTCCATGTGAAACATGAGCAGAGATCGATGCAAGGGAGCATGGAGGCAATTCCCACCGCAGGCCTCACAGGACGACAGCACAAGATCTCTCACACCGGTAAGGGGCAAATCGGAAGAGGCCTTCACGGGCGATTCTGATCGCAAGGGAGATGAATCCGGGAATGGGGAAGATTCAAGAGAAGCTCTCAATGGGCACTTCAATCCTGACGAGTGATCCGACGATTCGGAGCCTTTCTGGGCTTGGGTTTGCTTGGTTTTAGACCCCCAGGACTCAATTAATGAGCTAATGAATTGCGTTTGGCGTGAATAATGACCTCGGCCTGGTCAATAAAACTGATGCGCATTTTCCCCGAGCACTTGGGGCAGACAAGAGGATCTGTTTCGTACACCTTACGGATAATGTAAGACCAGTGCCTCTTGGAATACAAGGTTTAACCGAGATATTCCACCACCTCAACCTGGTCCTGCGTCTCGCCCTGGACCGCTAATTGACTACTAGAATCATGCGCCGGGTTGTTACCTCAGGGCCTCGTGTTGATAGTATTTAAGGTCTAACCCGGTCTTCCGACCTTAGTTTATTTTCTGACTCAGAAGCATTATGATCGGCCTCATGTGGAAAGCGGTGCTGTTCCTTTTTTTGTCCCTCGCGCTCGGCTTCATGCCAGGATGCTATGTTAACCCGCATTACAATCCCGACAAGCCTCACCACACCTCAAACGGATTCCGCAACAATTACCCACATGAGCCCACGGGCAGTTTCTGGAAATGGCGTTGGGAAAGGTTTTGGTCAGGGCTGCCGAAGGAACCGGAAGGCGGATACCAACCCAAAATCCTCAAGCCCGATATCAAGGCCCTCACGGCACGTCTATTGAGTCCATCGGTGACTTGGATCGGCCATGCCACTTTA
>JACZXR010000303.1 GCA_022571535.1 Deltaproteobacteria bacterium
TCGCCTATTCGGTCTTTACCGGCTCGTTAATGTAGTAGCAGCACTGTAGCAGACCCTGAAAAGCCCTTGGTGCATATGGGCCTTAAAAGGGTTACAGGATAAGCTATCTTGAAACCGTGTAATGGCGCTGCTACTACTTCTGCTACCATAATGAGCCAAACTCACCGAAACGAAGGTAAAGGAGTAAAAGAGAAGGAGAGATAAGTACGCGATTCATTTAATCTTCGTTCTTCTCCGTTTTGGTAGGATTCTCATTTTCTAGATTGCCTATCTTGGATCTTCGTAACATTCTTGCTACTGATCGGTAGCAATAATGCTACATCTACCCACTTTCTCTAACGCCCGGTTAAATTCATTCCTCCAATTTTTTCCCACAACTTCAGCTTCTTACGTTAGATCGAATCCCTCAGCCGACATTGGCACAATGATTGCCCTAACAATTGAGCAAGGTCCAATGAAGGAGGAAAAGATCATGGCTGAACAGATTTTGGCTCCCCTAAAAAGGCATGACCGAATTGAGGAGATCATCCCTTACCTCAAGGAGATTACCAAACCAATGAAACTCGCTTTTCTTTTCCCCTCTACCTACAAAGTTGTTCCTGCCCAAGAGGCATTAGGCAACAGGGTGGAGATAGACGTGGAATTTTATGCAGGTACTTTGAGAAAGGCGCTGAGGAGTTACTCACCTCACGGAGACGGCCATTTGAGCGTAATAAGAGCGGCCCATGCCCATCCCATCCCAAGGCTTTTGCAATTGCTAATTGTAGTCCTGATGCTAGGGATGTTGGGACTCAGCGCCGTCCCTACAGGAGCTGAAGAACGCCCCACCCCCGATCAAACTACGATTTTTGACCCATCGGTGACGGACCCCCGATAGCGTCAAGGGCGAAATTAAGCACCTTGCCTTGAGTCCATGACAATTTTGTAGGACCGACACAGCCATTGCTTCAGGAATAGGCTGAGTGCTGAAAGAAACAGGGAGTAAGAAAAATAAGGTTGGGGACTTTCGTATGAGGATTGAGGGGATTGAGAAGAAGCTCGTCAAACATCAAACCTAGACTTGCCCCAATTTTCTGTTCAAAGAAGCATCCGTTTTTTCGTCGACCTTCACAAGGTTCAAACCTCCTTGATCCCCAATAAATTTTGCACTATAAGGCGAGTATGGTAAGCCATCAACGGTTCCATTCCGAATTACAGAAAAGGCCTGCTGATGGTCTTAGTGGCGAATGGAAGATGTCCTATCAGGTCTTCAGAGCACTCCTCACTCGACCTGCCGCGGCTTTCTTGAAAGGCGGACGTAGCCGGGCGGCACGCTAACTGGTGGGCTCGGGAACCGGAAGGTGTTTTTGTGGCCCCGGGGATATGCCCATGTCCGCGTGTATGACCCTACAGAGGACCCCGAGGCGAATTTGACTGCTGCCACTCGCCTAGATGTGCAGGACGATATAGGCTCACTTAACTTTGTGAATCGCTACGGACTCCTGGGTCTAGGGGAGCCCTACAACGATGTACAGCTTAATGAATCTGTTAGGCAAGCTGGTCCACCGCTGAGGTCAATGACCTTTCGTCGCTCGTCTGTTGGTAGCCGAAGGAGACATAAAAGCTGGACAAGCGCATCTTCGGCTTTTTCCTTATTGCGTTATACGCGCCCTTTCCCCATCTGCCCGGATGGCAGGTATAGGAGATCTGATTAGCCCATGCAAGCAATTTTCGATATCGTTATTGTCGGCTCCGGTCCTGGTGGAATGAGCGCCGCTCTAAACGCGCATATGAATAACCTGAACTATATCCTCCTTGAGAAGACCGATCATTTATCGGACACCATTTTCAGTTACCACAAGAAAAAGTTTACGATGGTCGAGCCTGCCATTATCCCCTTGAGGGGTGCGCTCTGGATCGAGCCAGCCGTGCGCGAAGAAATTCTCAGCAACTTGGATGAAGTAGCCGCAATGCAAAATCTCAACATTAGGTTGAATACCCCGGTCACCGAGATCGTGAAAGAGAGTGGATCGTTTCACGTAAAGACAGACGCCGAGGTATTCAACACGGAGCATGTAATCATAGCTATCGGAACACAGGGTGCCCCCCGCAAGCTAGGGGTCCCTGGAGAGGACTTACCTCATGTTCTTTCCAGGTTGAATGACCCGGGCATGTATTCCGATCAGGATATTGTGGTAATTGGGGGGGAGACGCAGCTATCGAGATCGCCATCGCCCTTGCCAACCAAAATCGAGTTACGATGTCTGTGAGGACAGGTGAATTTATTCGCGTGAAGACAAGCCTGGAACGCCAGGCCCTGGACAGGGTCAAAAAGGAGCAGATGACCATTTATTTCAAGTCCAACGTGGAGAGGATCGACCCGGAGTCTGTGACACTAAAACTTCCCGCATCAACCGTCAAGGTTGGAGCCCAAGTCGTCATAGTTAAGATTGGCACCCTTTCCCCGCGAAGTTTCCTCGAAAAATGCGGTGTTCGTTATCCATCAACTGAACTAGCTGCTCCCCCCCCGGTCAACGCCTTTTATGAGACAAATGTCCCCCGGCTCTTCCTTATTGGGGCTGTTGGTGGCCGCAAGGGCTTGATAAAGCATGAGATTAACGAGGGCTATGAGGTGATCGAGCACATCTGTGGGAGAGAAGTGGAACCCGCCGATGAGGAAATATTGAAAGAGAAGCTGAAGGACTTCCCAGCGGGAACGGTTTCGGAGCGCATCAAGAAAATTCTTCCTTCGGTACCCGTTCTTGCAGGCGCGGCCGAGGAGGAGATCCGAGAAATCCTTCTCTTTTCCCAATTTCAACGGTTCTCTCCAGGCGAGATCATCTTCCGCCAGCACGATTTCTCGGACAGCTTCTATATGATCCTGGAGGGGACGGTAGAGGTTTTGGTGAAAACGGACGATGGTGTGGAGAAGGTGGTGGCGACTGGAAAGCCGGGTGAGTTCTTTGGAGAAATGAGCCTCATCTCTGGTCGCAGGCGCTCCGCAACTATAAGGGGAGGGAGCCAGGGGTCGCTTTGGGAGGTCAGCCGGAAGGCAATGCTCAAGTTTCTTCACACCACACCCTCCGCCCAGGATTTCATCAACAAGACCTTTGTCATCCGCTCGTTCCAGAGCTACCTCTTCCCCAACTTGGACCATGAAATCCTGTCCCAGCTGGCTGATAAGGCGACGGTTCGCACGGTTGAAAAAGGCGCCATAATCATCAAGGAGGGGGAGCCAGGTGACGCCTTTTACTTTCTCCGTTCCGGTAAGGTCAAGGTTAGCAAGATGATGGACGGGCGGGAAATTGTTCTTTCCTACCTCTCAGCGGGCCAGTACTTCGGTGAGATAGCCCTCTTGATGGACAAACCCAGGTCAGCCACAGTGGCCGCCATTGACAGGGTGGAAGTGGTCCAACTCTCGAAGGATTACTTTCTAGCTTTCTTGGGTTACCATCCTGAACTGAAAAAGCAGATCGAAGATGAGGCCATGCGTCGTGAACTGAGAACCGTTGAGGTGGAAATGCGGCCCGAGATCGCTGATTTGGGACGGTTTATGGTCAATGAGGAGGTAGTGGTGTCGGAGAACGTTCTCCTGATCGACGAGAACAAGTGCATTCACTGTGACAACTGCGTCAAGGCGTGCATAGAGGTCCACGAAGACGGCCAGACAAGGATCAAAAGGACCGGCATGAAGTTCGCCAATATCCTCGTCGCGAATTCGTGTCGGCACTGTGAGAATCCTTTGTGTATGACTGACTGTCCTCCAGGAGATGCAATTCTCCGGGACCCCCGAGGAGAGGTTTATATTAGGGACAACTGCATAGCTTGTGGCCGCTGCGCTGAAAATTGTCCGTATGACAATATCTTTATGGTGCAGCCTGAGAAGAAATGGTCCCCATTTGATTGGATGAAGGAAGCGCTCGGTATTCAGAAACCAGATAAGGAAGCCGATAAGTCGATCCCAGTTAAATGTGATTTATGCCGGGGGCTAGACGGTGGACCTGCCTGTGTCCAGAGCTGTCCGACGGGCGCCGTGCTGCGGCTCACGCCCGGAGAGTACAATAAGACAATCGAATCCCTTGTGTTACAACGAAAGGGATTGCCCT
>JACZXR010000304.1 GCA_022571535.1 Deltaproteobacteria bacterium
TCTTGTAATTTCTTATACATCCTTGACACGAACCTCACCAGAGAGTAGCTTGGGTAGCAACGCATCGCGAAAGGCAGCGAGGGTGCGGGATTCGACGCGATTGGCTCTAATTCAGCATCTTTCCCCTACTCGGAACGGTTTCTCGTCCCTCTGTTTGGCCTCAAATCACAAAGAAGCCTTAGCAACGCTGGGGGAGGCCCTCACTGACTTTTCAAGGTCCCCTTCTAGTAAATTCGTAGAGGCACGTCAATAAGCTAGAAAGCGGAGTCTTGGCGGGCACTTACAGGCTGATTCACCACAGGACGCAATTAATCGACGCTTTAATAGAGTGTTGCGTAGGATCCAAGTCTAGCGCTACTTACATTTGCACGACAGCCTCCTGAATGCTCCCTTTTCCTGTCTACTTTCAACCTGGCAATACTGGTAATGTGGTTGGAATTGCAAAGCGGTGTCCGGGCGTTTCCGTTTTACCTCTGATTCTTTGCGACGTAAGCCTTACGCTACGGAACTGGACACACTGGCGTCGCTCGCTTGATTTGCGGGATGACCTCCTCGCCAAATCGTTGAATCGATTCCAGAGCAAACCGCGGATCCATTCCGGGCCAGTCCACCATGAACCACATAACCTCGGCGTCGAACTCTTCGTTATAGGCCATCACTTGCTCAATCACTTCGGTTGGGCTTCCAAGTATGAGTCGGTCTTGCTTCAACTCGTCGAAAGACAAATCGTAGCGTTCTCCGGGTTGTCCCTCCCGATGATAGTATTGATACTGCCGCTCGTAAGCACCTCTAACTCGATTCTCCGCCTCCTTTGAACTATCAGCGATGCAGAGATCGCGAAATATGAAAAGCCCTTTGAACGGCTTCCCGTTTTGTTCTAGGGCCGCTTTGTAAACCGGGACAGCCTCTCGCAGAAACGCCTTGGAATGACGGCGGCTGGCGATCCAGTGGTCTGCGATTTCAGGCACTTTAGCGACTGTTGTCACAGTGTCGGCGCCTATTAGAATCGGAGGTCCCGGTTGCTGAAGAGGCTTTGGCGCAATCGTTACTCCGTCTAGTTGAAAAAATCGGCCATGGAAGGTTACCTCGTCTTCTGACCAAAGCTTTCGGATGACCCGAAGTGCTTCGACTAGTCGATCTCTGCGATGACGTTTTTCGACTCCGAAAGACTTGAACTCGATCTCTCTGTAGCCCTGGCCCACGCCGAAAAGAAATTTGCCGCCGGACAAAATATCGAGCGTCGCCGTGTACTCAGCAACCATAAGCGGAGGGTGGAGAGGGAGGAGGAAGACCGAGGTTCCGAGGTACATTCCTGGGACCTGGCCGGCCAGATATGCTAACAGAGGAAGAGACTGTAATATTGCTGTATCCGGGCCGGTTGCGTAATGTTGCCCAACGAATAGAGCTTCGAAGTTGTTCTTATAGGCCACCTGTGCTTGCTGGGACACAACCCGGCAAACCTCAACACTGTCCAACTGTGTAGGATAAGTGCCGAATTCAATACCGAATCGCACTGTTTACTTCCTTTTGCGTCATGCGCATGAGTTTTGGAAGCGCCCTGAGTGGGATAGAGTTTCGGTTGCCATTGCTCCTTCCACGTATTGATTGAGTAGTTTGAGAAGGCACCAATATCACATGGGAAAAGACTGTCAAGGTTGGTAGGACGCAATTAATCGACGCTTTAATTGAGTCCTGTGAGGTGTTCTGGACCACTTTCACGGATACACCTGGGAGCAGGGAATTTGTCGCGGCTTTCCGAGGGCGATTTGGAGGAAAGACGGCACCTTTTCGATGAGCGCCCTCCCTCTGACGTGGAGATCGTCTCAAGCTATTTGAGGAAACCTGGGAAGGGAAAGTCAATCTTCGCCGTCGCCACTTCCTCAGGCCAGACAACTTCTTGCACCATCCCGTTGATGACGAACTGATTGGGCAGGAGTTTCTTCCCCTCCGCTTTTTGCCATTGCATCAAATTCATGACCTTGCGCCGTTGGTATCCCGAATTCGGGGAGCCCAAGGGCTCAACTCCGTATTTGCCGAAGGCCGTTGTGATTTCCAATTCATAGATCTTATCGCGAAGGGCCTTCTTGTCCTCGACGCCACCGGCGGCCTTGACTGCCAACTCCAAGACCTGCCCTGCGCCGAAGCCCGCCGCAGCGTGATAGCTGGGCTCCCAAGGAGAAGATATCGAGCTTGATATCTTCCGCCTTCGCGGCTTTCATGACGGCAAAGGCTTGGCCCAGGAAGCCCCCTCCCGCAACGACATCGGCCCTCAGACTCTTGTCTTTGAACAGAATCGGCTCCGGATCAAGGGTGCCAGGCGGGTATGCCTCATCTAAAACCAATTTCAAGCCGAGCTTCTCCACGAAAGGTATGAGGGCTCGCATAGCTCCCCTTGGGAAAGGAGAATCCTCATACAAGAAGGTCACCGTCTTAGACCCCCCGCTCTGCGGCGATGACCAATGCCCCCCTTAGGTTCTCAAAGGCGGGCGGCAAGATGGCCGTCAGCCATTGCCTGTTTTTACCGAACCAGATTTCCGGTAAGTTGGCCAAGGGGGCAAGGAGGGGCGTTTTTGCATCCTCAAGATTTGGAAGCAGGAGAAAAGTTAGCCCGGCGAAAAATCACCTCTTAATGGCTGGATTGCTGGAGCCCGGGGCATATTAAATTTATATTTTGTAAAACCTTCTCGCATTATCTCCAAGTATTGCCATCTTGTGTTCTTCTTTTATGTCCTCCCTCTCACGGATTTCGTTGATCTCCTCCATGCAGTTATCCATGGTGATTTCGTGCGGGAAATCGGATGCGAACATGAACGGCTGCGGTCCTACTCGCTCGATAGAATAGGATAAAGCCTTCTCATTCCCCTCACAACCTACGAACACTCTGCCGCTCGTAAAATAATCGACAGGGGCTTTCTGGGTGTGGAGGCCTGCGTATTCCCGCTCCCTTTCCAGTCTGTCGATGACCAGGGGGATCCAGCTCGTTCCCCCTTCCAGGAACGCAACCCTTAAGTTAGGAAACGCATCGAATACGCCATCCACAATCATGCCGGTCATGGCAATCATGAGGGGGAAAGGCATTCCCAGGGCTCGTGTCGCTGGGAAGACAGTGAACGTATTAAAGCCCAGGTCACTGTAGCTACCCCCGTGGATAGCCAGGGCACAATCCAGCTTTTCCGCCTCTTGGTAAATTGGCCAGAACTCCTTTGCGGTGATGTGCCTCTTCAAACCGTTAGATGGAATCATGGCGCCAACCATTCCCAGCTCTTTTACGGCCCTTCTCATCTCAGCAACAGCACCCGAAACATCCTGCATGGGAATCAAAGCCATCCCTTTAAAACGCGGGCTTCTTTTTAAGTATTTTTCATGAAGCCAATTGTTATACGCTCTGGCATAAGCCTGCGCCCAATCAGGAAAGACCACTTGGCCGTAAGACAAACCGGTCGTGGGATAGAGAATCGTGTATTCAATGCCTGTCTTCTCGAGAAATTCCATCCATCTTTCAGGGCCAACGCTTCGATCAAACTGACCCTTCCTCACGACATCACTAGTTTTGGGAGTATGGAAGCCATCCAGGGTGGGTAACAATTGAAGGAATGAGTGATAGCCCGAGTTGCGATACCGGTCTTCGAGAAATTCATTCAACTCTCTCTCGTTTTCCATGATATGACCGTCAGAATCAACGTAACCCTTTGTCATATCCATTCCTCCTCTGGTAATTTATTTTCCTTTGATTTCAACGGAGTCTATCCTACCGCGAAGCTCCATTTCAAGCTGAATTGTCACTTTTTCCAAGTTTGGACTGTCATCCGTGACCCTGGAGGAGCGCCGTAATCTCCCCTTTTGCTCAACTCGTGATATCCGGTAAAGCTATCCAATAGCATGCTATTGTGTCAACTTGGGGGGTCAGCTTCTTCTGGCTCATCCGGTGGTTGGAAAAGATAGTAGTGGCCAGGCTCTTATGGCTCATGAGGACTTGAATGATTCTGAGATTTCCCCCCTTGTATAGAAGAAGAGTCGCAAACGTATGGCAAAGGGCATGGGGACCCATACCGTCTGCCTT
>JACZXR010000305.1 GCA_022571535.1 Deltaproteobacteria bacterium
GTATCTTTTCCATTGGAACTGCGTCTCGATGCGATATGCAAACGGCAAATCAAGTTATATCGAACACGGGGTTTGAATCCCCGTGTTCGACCAAAGGGGAGAGCTTCCGCTTCTCCCCTTTGGAAACCCCATCGGCTTTGTGCCCGCCTCAAGAGGCGGGACTTACATTGAATAAAAAATGACTTAAGGGAGCTCCTTCATATTGCCTTTTGCAATTTGCAACCTCCACCCTACCGTGGAATGGCTATTTTAGATCTTTCAGTATTGCCCCGGTCTTCTCTTCCGACAGGTTTTCGTAATACTCATCGTTAATCTGCATCATGGGACCGGTGCCGCATGAAGCGAGGCACTCCACCTCGGAGAGCGTGAACTTTCCATCCGCGGTGGTCTCACCGATATCGATGCCCAATTTCTTTTTAATGGAGTCGGTGATTTTTTCGGCTCCTAAGAGTGCGCAGGGGATAGTACGACAGACCTGGATATGGTGTCTCCCCATTGGCTTCATGTACAGCAAGCTGTAGAAGCTGACCGTCCCATAAAGACGTGCCGGCGGGATTCCCATTAATTTGGCTACATATTCGATTGATTCCGCGCTCAGGTAGCCAAACTCTTCCTGTGCCAGATAAAGGACCGGAAGAATGGCCCCCTCCTTGTGAGGGTAGCGGCTGATAAGCTCGCTAACTCGGTTCAATTTATCAGGAGAGAACTCAATAGCCATGTTCGATTTCGTCAATAATCAAGTTATATCGACTACGGGGTTTGAACCCCGCGGTCGACCAAAGGGAAGATCACCCGCTCCTCCCCTTTGGAAACCCCATCGGTTTTGTGCCCGCGGCAAGCCGCAGGGTTACCCAATAATCAAAAGACAATGGCAAACAGTGAATAGCGAATAGTCCTGGCTGCGATTGACTATTTATGGTTGAGCATTGATGTTTTACCCCGTACCACAGAACGCCACGTGCGTAAGCGCGGGGATGAATGTTCCGGAGTCCCCGCAAGGGCCGTCCCCCAAAGCCTCGAGCGTAAGCCCGTGGTACGGGGTTTACCGGTCACATTCCCCGCCGATCATGTTGACCATACCAAAGGTTGGGATGATATCCGCCAGCATGTGGTTTTTGATCATCTCGTGGAATGCCGACATGGCCATGAAACAGGGAGGGCGTACTCTTACTCGGTAGGGCTTCCCCCCCCCGTCACTCACAATATAAAAGCCCAATTCACCGTTGCCTCCCTCGACGGCCAGATAGACCTCACCGGCGGGGACCCATATCCCCTCCATGATAAGCTTGAACTGGTGCATCAATCCTTCAATGCTGTTGTAGACCTTCTCTTTTTCCGGCAGGACGATATGAGGATCATCCAGAGAGATCGGGCCTAATGGAATCTCTTTTAACGCCTGTTCCACGATCCGTGTGCTCTGCTCGATCTCTAAGATGCGGCAGACAAAACGGTCATAGTTGTCCCCCTTGGTTCCCAAAGGGACAGAAAAGTCAAGCTGGTCGTAGACCAAATACGGGTCGGACTTTCGGACATCGTAATTGACTCCTGTGGAGCGCAGGATGGGCCCTGTAAGTCCGTAAGAGATCGCAGTGTCTTTTGAAATGACTCCCACACCGGACATCCGGTCGATAAAAATCCGGTTGCGCGAGATGAGACGGTCGCAGTCCGCCAGGATCCTTCTAACTTTTTCGAGGGATTGCAAGGTCTGCTCGGCAAAGTCATGGGGGAGGTCATGTTTGACCCCTCCAATGCGGGTATAGGAGATTGTCAACCGGGCCCCGGTGACTGCCTCGATGATCCTCATGAGGAGTTCCCGTGCCTCGATCATGTAGAAGCCTACGGTGATAGCGCCCAGCTCTGATGCGGACATCCCGCAGCAGGTCAAATGATCGTAGATACGTGAGAGCTCGCTCATGATGACCCGGATGAATTGACATCGCGGGGGCGTCTCCACACCGAGCAGTTTTTCTACTGCGAGAGCATAGCCCACATTGTTAATCAGAGGAGAGGCGTAGTTGAGGCGGTCCGTGTACGGGATTACTTGAGTCCATGTGGCCTGCTCGCACATCTTTGCAAAGCCACGGTGCAGGTAGCCGATCTCTACGTCACAGGCGAGCACCTTCTCGCCTTCTAGTGTAAGATTAAACTTGATGGTCCCATGGGTGGCTGGATGGGACGGTCCCATCTGAAGTTCCATGGTTTCCAACAGGAGGTCTGGCGTCTCTGTTTTCATTTTTCAGGATGTCCGGTTGGCGGATTTTCAGGCCTTTGTCGGAAATTGTCCTTTTAGGTGTGCGAGTTTGTGTTGGGATGCGCCATCTACGAAGGTGTCCTCCACCTCTCGTTCCGGAACCAACGGTTGACGCTGGTTCACTGGATAGTCCTTGCGTAGGGGATGTCCCTGAAACTGTTCGTACATCAAGACCCTCCTCAGGTCTGGATGGCCTCGGAATCGGACCCCGAACATATCCCAAACCTCCCGCTCCAGCCAGTTTGCTCCCTTCCATAGTGGTGTGAGGGAGTCTACCTCCGGGTCCTCCTCTGGTACCGGGACCTTGACCCGCAGGCGGCGGTTTAAGCTCAGGGAGTGCAGGTGATAGACAACCTCGAAACGAGGGGTCTTCTTGCCGAGATAGTCGACAGCAGTGATATCGGTGAGGAAGTTAAGGTCCAGTTTGGGATCATCTTTTAGTAGGCGGAAGATCTCCAGCAGATTTTCCCTGGGGATCGTGATAGTCTCGTCGCCACGAAAGGAACCAGCTTCAAGAATTTTATCTTGAAGCTTCTCGTAGATAGTGGCGCCGTTGGACCTTCCTCCTGCCATAGCATCTCACTCCCACTCTAGGGCGCCTTTTCTCCAAACGTAAATAAAGCCAATGATAAGGACAGATAGGAAAATTCCCATCTCCACAAGACCAAATAGTCCCAGGCGGCGAAAGAGGATTGCCCAAGGGTAGAGGAACACTACTTCGAGGTCGAAGATCAAAAACAGCATGGCCACCATGTAAAACTTTACCGAGAAGCGGATCCGGGCATCTCCCTTGGGAGGATTACCTGATTCAAAGGGTTCCGATTTGATAGGGTTCGGTCTTTTGGGGCCCACCAATTGGGCAATGAAGAGAAAGGAGACTACGATGACACCGGCAAAGAGGAAAATCATCAGCACAGGGAAATAGGGATGAGTCATAAGGAGAATTCATGACACGCAGAACGTGCCCACGCAAAAAACCCATATCCCCCGCCTGAAGGATATGGATGGCTGATACGCTTGCCGGATCGTAAGCCATTCTAAAGTTTTCTATTGAAAAAATGACCGAAAGTCAAGGTTTGCAGATAGGTTTCGGGGACTCTAGGTTGAAATTACTGGTGCCAGGGGAATAAACCGGGGAGCGCCCCATTCAATCAGGCGCCCCCGGTTTGAGAGGTAGGGATACGGGTTTAGTAGTCCTCATGCGGCATGGGCGGTGTCTCTTTCTTCTTCTCCGGTTTATCCGCGATCATGGCCTCTGTGGTAATGAGCAATCCTGATACTGAGGCGGCGTTCTGGAGTGCACAACGCACGACCTTAGTCGGGTCTACGATCCCTGCCTTTATCAAGTCTTCGAATTCCTCGGTGGCGGCGTTGAAACCGTAAGCCCCTTTACCGTTCTTGATCTTTTCCAAAACCTCGGGGGACGGGTGTTCCGCCGCGAAGGCCTTGCCGTGCAGCGCGAGAATATCCGACAGCAATACCGTCGAGATGCCCCAGGCGGTGGCCCGGCGGATGAACGCCTGTCGCGTTATCCGCTCCTCGAACAGCCCTTCAACCGACGCGTCCAGCAGCTTTCTCCGATCTCGATCGTTGATTTTCATCAGCCTTCCTCCCAGTCGTGATGTCGTCGAAAATCTTTCAAATCTCTGGATGCGCGCGGCAACGCGGCGACTGCACGCACAACAAGACGTTGCTCCGGTCTCGTTGCCCCGACGCGCACTCTCACCAATTTACCTCTTATTCATACGGTGTCAACGCGGTGTCAACGGACGAGTCTGCCCCGAAAAGAGCGCAAACTAT
>JACZXR010000010.1 GCA_022571535.1 Deltaproteobacteria bacterium
CCCCTTGGGGAGCCGCCGTGGCACCGGGAAGTAACAGCAGAGGATCGGGTCCAGGATCTCCACGCTCACGATGTTGCTGATCACCCAGAAGCTGCCCGCAACCGCGAGCTTTGTGAGGATGGGCATCGGAGCTACCAGAAGGACAGTAAGACCGATTGCATCGGTCAGGATGGAGACGCTTCCCGGCATGAGCAGACCCGATGCGCTCTCCACAGCCGCCCTTTCTTTGTCCCCACAGCGCTCCAGCTCTTCAAAGAAGCGCTCTCGAAACTGGATAGAGTGGCTGAGCGTGCGGGCCGCGATCAGGAAAGGGACCACTAAGATCAAGGGCTCGAAATTGTATCCGAGAAGCGCGGTAAACCCGGTTCCCCACAAGAAAGTGACCAGGGCAGAAATGACCGGAATCATGACCCCGTTCAGGTTTCGGTAGTAGAGGACAAGAAGCGCCAAGAGCGTGAAGCAGGTAAGGCCGATGATTACAGCGATCTCACGGAGGTGATGATAGATCCAGCCATAGAGAATCGGCTCTCCAGCCGCGTAAACCTTCGTGTTCTCGTCCTCAACTTCCTCGATGGCCTTGCGAATGCGGCGGAAGAGCCGAGCATAGTCGAGCCTCTCTTCATGAAAGGCAGCCGTGATGAGGGCCGCCTTGCCATCCATGGAAACCAGGCGGCCCCCGATGGCAGGGTTGGCATAGACGGCGAACCGTAACTGCTCCAGACCTTCCCGGGTCTTTGGCACATCCGGCCACATGACCGGTTTGACCACAACTCCCCAGCTGGAGCCCCGAACATCCTTTACCTTCTGTCGGGCAATGGAAAAAATCTGGTAGTTGTTCACCCCGTGAGTCAGCTCTATCACCTCGGTGAGCCTTTTGATTTTTTGCAGAGTCTTGAAGTTAAAGATATTCCCCTCCGTGACCTCCACGGACAGGAGGATCAGATTGGCGCCACCGAATATCCGACGGAATTCGTTGTGGACATTGATATAGGGGTGGTTCCTCGGCAAGAGGTCGGAGAAGACCGTATACATCTCGATCCTGAGGGCGTGGGTGCCGAAGAAAAGGGTTAGAACGGCGATGACGAGAAGGATGGGGAGCCGCCTTCTGACGATGAACTCGGCGAGCCTCTTCACTGAACCCTGCTGATGCCTTTTCCAGGGCCTTGGGAGATTATTCTAATGCGGTCCCATTTTTCGCCCCCGTCTTCAGTTCGCAGCACAACCCCACGGTTCCCCACGATGAGGCCCAAACCGTCCAAGCCAAAGGCAATCCCGTTGAGACTGACGGGAGGCGTGTCGAGACCGACCGGAACCCACTCCTCATCTCTTACCCCAGCAAAGACCACCGTCCCGCGCTCCCCGACGGCCCATTTCCTTCCACTGTAGACCTCTGCGTCAAATAGGTGATGGAGAGTCGCAGCGGAGCTGGTGCTACCGTTTTTGTGAACCACCTCCCATTGCCCCCCTTCTCGCGTCTTCAGGATTACTCCATCCAGACCAAAGGCCCAACTGTTCATGAGCCCCTTTCCGTCTCCTTCAGGTCGGAGTAAAAGGAGGCGAAAGAGGTTACGATTCTCTCCGCTGATAAAGGAAACCTCAATAGGGCTTTTCTGTTTAACCAAGCTCTGCCCACCATCTACCGTGTGATAGATTCGCCCGAACTCACCCACCACCCATCCTTCCCTCCGATTGATAAAGGCGACATCGTTCAGGATCACATCCTCACCGAGAGAGCGATCGACCCAGGTCAAGCCCCCGTTTTCGGTATAGAGGATTGTCCCTCGGCTCCCCACAGCCCAGCCGATGCGCTCATTGAGAAAGTTCAAACCGAAGAGGTGCTCTGTGGTTGGCGCCTGCTGGAGTTCCCATCTCCCTCCGCCGTCTCTTGTGCGGAGGATGGTCCCGTAGCTGCCGGAGATCCATCCATTTTCAGGGTTAACAAAACTTACGCGGAACAGGGCCTCCTTCGTCCCGCTCGTCTGGACCTCCCAGGTAAGACCGCGGTCCCGAGAGTGCAGGATAGTTCCGTAGTACCCCACAATCCAGCAGCGATTATCGCGGATCCCCACGTCATAGAAGTTCTCTCGAAAGGTGGGATTTTGCCCCAGGGACTGAGCCCTTCCCTCAACGGGAAGGAACACCGACCCGAGGACCAGCCCCAACAGGAGCACAAAACCGTTACGGACAAGCACGACCTGAGCAGACATGCACAGTGGAAAGCCGGCCCTCCTTGAGCCCTACTCTACCGATCCTCCCCGCATCATCCGCTGCATGGTGGCAAGGCTCCACAGGCTGGGCGGGTAATCTCTATTGTGGGCCCTCACTGCCGTCAAAACGGTGGATCGACCGTTTTGAACATTGACGATGACAACCGTTGCCACCGACCAGACCTCCCGGCCGTCAGGAAGCTTCACGGGAGTGCGGAAGGCAAATTGCTCCTTCCACAAATCCCCCTTCTTGTCCCAGACCAGGGTCCACGTGGACTCCCAGGTCGTCTTATCGATCCAGAGGACCTTTCGCGGATAGCAGTAGCTTGGATCCTTGGGGGTAATTTCCAGAACGTAGACATCCTGCACCTCCCACTTCTCATCCAGCGGCAGATAGTCTCCCTTCTTGCGGCGGAAGGGGAGACCCTCTTCCGTAAAGTTTGTAAGGACCTTCTTTTCTCCCAGAAACTTATAATTAAAGTTGGTGACCTTACCATTGAAGCTGTTGATGTCGTCGAGGTTAAACTCGCTTGGCGCTAGGGTCTGGCACCTCTGGGTGGTGGTGCCCCGGCGGATCCGCCGTATGGCCGGGATATAAATATATAGATCGTCCGCCTTGTCGGGATCGGTGTACCGAATCCCGAAGGTCGAAACGCCCGCGCTATCCCGGGGGTAGCCGACGACCCTGAGCTGCATCCAGTCGATATGCTCATACCCCGGGAGGACCGGCTTAGGATCCAACATATAACGGGTATGGGGAAAAATCGTGTAGGTGACGAGATCGGACCGCCGCTCATCCCCGTTCTTCTCTATGGCGTAGCGGATGATCTGACCCGTCTTGGTAGCACCACCGGTCTTGTAGTTATCCCCCAGCCACCGCCAGTAAAAATTCCAGGCCAGCTTTTCCCCTGCCTGAGGATCGTTTGGATCCAGCTTAGCGAAGGGTAGCCCGAGCACATAGTTTTCCAGGTACCCATTGGACGCCAGCTTGACCCCCCCGGAATACTTTTCCGTTGCCTCGACATATTCCCTCGGCGGTTTGAACTTCTTGGACTCTTTGATCTGGAAGGTGTAGCCCTGCTTCACCCGTTTTAAAAAATTTGGACCGACCATGTCTTTGATCTTCTGCCAGTTGTTTGGGCCTATAATGTCTCCAGGCTTGAGGTCGCCCTCTGCGGCCTGGATTTTCAGCGGTTGAGATACCAGCAAAATTAAACCGAGGAGCAAACCGAAGACCGTAAAGCGCAAAGCGTAAAGCGTAGAGCGTACAGCGATTGAAACTTGATCTTTAACGATTGACTTCATTTTGACCTCCCGTGTTAAGTCACTAAAATTGATAGCGTAATTTGAGGAAGACCGTGTCCTTTTGGGTAAAAAAGCCGGTAAACCCTGTGAACTTGGTTCCATTATAGATGGCCGCAACCAGGCTCACCTTGATCCTTTCGTTCCAGGGCGGGGCATAGCTCACAGCAGGGTTGATCACCCAATTCCCCAGCGGCTCGTACAGAATGAAAAAATCAGGGATGATCGTGTCGCCGAGATAGCCTGTATTGACCCTGAAAGTGAGGGCCGTCTGAACCTTATTGATCCTTCCAGCGTTGAAGAAATTGCGAATTCCATCCTTGTGGCCCAAGATGACGCTCTGGAAGATCTGGAAGGACATTCTAAAAGCACGCCATGGATCGTCCGGGTGGAGAAAGGGGATGAATGTTGTCCGGTCGAAGCCAAGGGAATATCGAAGGTTATTTCTCTCCACTATACCGTCACTATACTTGGGATCAGGTCCGGCCCTAAGACCAGTTGGACCTGGAAACTTTGAGATGTTGAAGGGCTTCGACGGATAGAAGGCTAGTTCTCCCCTGAGGGCTGTTTTTACCGGGATACCATAGTAAGTCCCCAGAGGATAGTTAAAGTGGCCCGCGAAAATGCTCGTGCGATCGTTGAGCAGCCTCAAGCGGACCCCTGTGTTCGGCCCAAGAGGGAAGGGGTTTCCCTTCACCTTGAACACCGCATCCAGACCTTGCGGGTTAAAGCCCCAGATATAGCCCAACCCGAAGTTGAGTGCGCCGATGTTGTGGGTAAACCTCGCCCCTATTTTCCAGTTGTCCCCTGCATTAGGGTACTCCCTCCTTGTTAAAGGAATCACAACAGGGGCATTCCCGGGAATAGGATTGGCGAAGAGACGACCAAGAGGAACTCGGGTCTCGGCCTGCGCTGACCATCTGCCGAACCTTGCATCACCATCAGCCTTGCCGTCGCCGATGTCGTTGCCAGGGGAGATATCATCCACCCTCTTCTTTTTCGGATCGAACCCTGGATTGGCAAAGAACTCAAAGATGGTGTTGCTGACCGGTCGGACCGTATACCACATCCTTAGTCCCCACTGGGGAATCCGTGTCTCGTCGAGAGTGAAAACGTTAGGCGCGGCCGGGGCAAACATGGTGTTGTCTCGCGGGTTGATGACATCCAGTATTCTCAATCCGTCGGTCTCACCCCAGGAAATGAACTGTCTTCCGAGCCTGATCTGGAGGTTATCACTGGGGGAAAGATCCAATACCGCCTCCCAGGGTACACCCTTAGTTTCATTATAAAAGTCACCTGGGAGGGAACCACCGCTGCCGGCTGGTGCAACAGAACGCCGCCTGATTTTGGTCTCCATGGAGTAACGGGGTTCCACAACAAACCTCCACGATATAAAGAGCTTTACCCGACGGTGGAAATTAATATTGGTCTCTGGCTGGAACGTGAAGCGGTTCATAACAAAGCGGGGGGAGGTACTAAACTGGAAATGTTCCTGTCCTACCGAAAGCCCTGTGATATTCTCTACGAAGCCTCCGAAGCGAATTTTTTCTTTGAAAAACTTTTCGAACCCTTCGCCAAGAAAGGAAGCGGCCATGACCTGGCCTGCCAGGAGGAACGCCAAAGCAAAGCCCGCTATTTGAAGTGGCAACTTTATCTTCTGATTCATTCCAACCCTCCGTTGCATCTCAACTTTGATAGCAGATACTTAAGCCATTAATCTTCTATATGTACACAATTTCAATGTCAAGCAGTTCTTATCCCAATCCCTAGGGCCTGCCCTGGCAGGGGGAAATGAACCCAAATCTCCGCCTGAGGTTACGAGAGAGGTAATTTGCCGGGGGTTTGAAGTGAAACGAGAGATTTCTGTTTTTGTCGAAGATTTCTATGGTAGAAGCAATTAGCTTATGGCGCTCGTGAACTTCCTTAGTCCGATCTTCGGTGGAATTCTTCTCGCCACCCCTTTTCTTTACCCTCCCCTCTATGTTTTGACGTGGGTGGCTCTGCTCCCCCTGTTCTGGGTGATTCGCCGGTCCACGAGCAATAGAGAGGCCTTCCTCTTTGGCTGGACCATGGGGATCACGATCAACCTGGTGGGGTTTTATTGGCTGATCTATACCATCAGGGTTTTCGGTGGATATTCCTACGGCGTGAGCGCCATCATCTTTTTGCTCTTTGCACTATATTCAGGTCTCCCGCTGGGATTCTTCTCTTTGCTTGTGTGGCGATGCGGCTTAGGCCCGCTCAGTCTTTTTCCGCCTCTGTTCTGGGTTGCCATCGAGTTCTGGTTTCCCCTCCTCTTTCCCTGGCATCTAGCCAATAGCCAGGCCACTTTCCTCTCTCTCATCCAGTCGGCTGATCTCGTAGGACCCTACGGCACAAGTTTTCTCCTGGTGTGGGCCAACACTGTCCTTTTAAAAATCGCTGAAGCCTTTCTCTCTCATCAAGGAGGCAGGAAAATTCCCCTGCGCGAGGCTGCCATAGTGGCAGTGGCCCTGCTTGGCGTCCTCTTCTACGGAAATTTAAAACTGAGAGCAATATCTGCTGAGATGAAAGCTGCTAAATCCCTGACCCTGGCCGTGGTACAGGGAAATATCAGCATTCGCAAAAAAGGGGAAATTTCCTACATGGAGAGTAACCTGGAGTCTTATATAGACCTGACAAAAAAGATCCGGGGAAGTACCCTGGTCATCTGGCCTGAATCGGCGGTCGATGCCTGGCTTCCCGATAGGCTGAAGCAGCTCCCGCCAGAACTCTTCCCGGAAGGAGTGCCCACCACCTCTTTTCTGCTTTTTGGAGTAAGGAGCTTCCTTAGAGATCCTACTGTACCGGGGCTCACCGCCTTCAACAGTGCCTTCTTGGTGGACGGTCAGGGCAGCGTCTTAAGCCGTTATCATAAACAGGTCCTTCTCGCCTTTGGAGAATACATTCCATTCTCAGCGGTCCTCTCTAGGCTCCCCGGCATGCCTCCGATGGGTAGCGGGTTTACCTCTGGCGATGGGCCGCGCACACTGGACATCTCTCCAACGATCAAGCTGGCACCCCTCATATGTTACGAGGACCTGATACCCCGGTTATCCCGCAGGTTTGTAGGCGAGAGCGACGCAACCCTTCTGGTTAATCTCACCAACGACGCGTGGTTTGGTAACACAGCCGCTCCCTGGCAGCACGCTCGCCTGGCTAAGTGGCGCGCCATCGAGACACGTCGCACCCTGGTGCGGGCAACCAACACGGGCCTGACCACCGTGATCAATCCGAGGGGAGAGATTCTTGAAACCCTCCCCACTTTTTCTTCCGGCGTCCTTACAGCAGATGTGCCTTTGATGAAGGGCCAGACCCTTTATGTTCGCTTCGGAGATTGGTTTGCCTGGATGACCACCATCGCCTCCCTGGCCATTTTAATCCTGCGCTGGCGCCGCCACCGAGAGAGGCCAGAAAGGTGAGCCGCCTGCTTTACCCCGTACCACAGAACGCCCCGTGCGTAAGCCCCGATCCGGATTGAACAACTGGCATAAGACGGTGGGGTTAAAACACTCGGCCCAAAAATGCATTTAGGTTCTTCTTGTTTGCCGGATCGGGGTAAGCGCGGGGATGAACCCCGTTCCAACTCCGTCGTGATAAAACGATACGTCCCCTATCCAACACGGTTGGAACGGGGTGAATGTTCTGAAGTTCCCGAAGGGCAGCGCCCCAAAGCCACGGACGTAAGTCCGTGGTACGGGGTTTACTCCTAAATCCAGGTCAGGCAGCTTGCCTTTTCTCCCACACCTTAAAAAATTGTTCTCTCTCTTGCCCGTCGAGGTGGGAAAGCGCCTGGCGCACGATGTCTACTTTGACCAACTTGTTCCAAGCCTCAATTAATCGAAGGGTGATGGGGCCTGGGATTTCCTTCCCGATCCCGACCCCGTTTAGGCTTTTCACGGGCACGATGGAGGGACTGGTGCTGGCGAGAAAGGCCTCTTCGGCACTGTAGACGTCGTACGGCGTGAACTCACCCTCCACCACCTCGATGCCCAACTCGCCGGCTATAGATGAGATGGTTTCCCTGGTGATGCCACCGAGAACGTTCTTTTTAATCGGCGTGCAGATCGTCCCGTTCAAAACTAAAAAGAAATTATGCGCGTTGCTTTCGCTGATGTTGCCATCGATATCGAGCATTAGTGGAATGCAATTCGGGTCAACCTGCTTGGCCTCAAAGGTGGCGATGATATGGTTCATTTTGTTTGTGATCTTCGCCTTTGATTCCAGGCACTGGGGAGGTATCCTCCTGGTGGAGGGAACGACCAGCATGGCCCCCTCAACGTAATAGCGCGCAAACTCCCTGAAATTGATCGTCAAGCAGTAGATGGCCACAGTGGCGGAGCCGCTGAGCCTCTTACCCGATGATGGCCGCACTCCCCTGCTCACCACCTGCCACATAGCGAAATCGTCGTTTTCACCCAAAAGATGTTTATTCCTGTCCAGCAACTCAAGGGTCGCCTTCTCCATCTCATCGATCAAAAGGCCGCATTCTATCCTCGTATAGGTCAGCGACCTGTACAGTCTTTGAGTGTGCTCGCGTAATTTAAAGGGTCTGTGTCCGAATGTCCGTGTGACGTCGTAAACACCGTCGCCCGCGTTGAAACCGTAGTCCAGCACGGAGACCTTCGCCTCACTTTCCGGCACAAAAGAGCCATTCAGATAAACCAATTTTTCATCCATCATTTTCGTTTCCTCCTGAAACAGCAAATTGAAGCGATGCGCCTCTGTATGGGAAAATCTATACCTGAAGATAAAGATCCCCGTCAAATGATGTGCCTTGATCATCCGTTAGGCCTCTTTTGGGGTAATATGGTATGGATGGGACAGTGAATTTTACACATTCCAACTCCTCGAGGTGCCGAGACTGTAAGGATCGAGTATACCAGTTACTGACTGCCACTTACGGTGTGTGTCAGGTCGGCAGCTCTTTCCCCTGGCCAACCAAGCCGGACCACTATCGAGGCACCACCGTAGGAGATGCACTGGAGCGTATCTCAGAGGGCCTTCGAAAACTGAGGGGATACAGAAATTTTATCCGAGCCGAACAGCTGCCTCCGTGTGATTTTTACCTTCCAGAGCCAGGCTTCATCGTAGAGTTCGATGAATCGCAACACTTCACGCAACCCCGGAGCGTGACGCTCAGATCGTATCCCCTGGAGTTGAAAGTGGGTTTTTCGATCGCCCATTGGCTGGACCTGTGCCAGCGAATAGACGCAAAGGACAACGACCCCCCTGACCGGGACGAAAGACGGGCGTGGTACGACACGCTACGGGATCTTGTGCCGACCTTGCATGGGTTTGAACCGACAGTCCGGCTATACTCCGACGCGTTTCGCTGGTGCTCCCTTCACAAGGACTCAGAAAAGGACCGGGAGACCTTTCGGTCTTTCCTGAAACTCGCGCTGCCCAACGAAACAGGTGTGGAGTTAAGAAGATAAGACCGGCCTGATCAATTTGTTTATACCCATGAGAGCCACCGGAAGGGAGCGGTGATGATTTTTGAAGGAAAAATCAAGCTGCGAGTGCCAGGTTCAAGGGTCTGGGATTTTCTGCTGGATATTGATCAATTTACTTCATGCATGCCGGGTTTAGAAAACGTAACGAAAATCGATGATCGGAGCTTCGATGGGGTCATAGGTGCAACGGTCGGCCCCATCTCGGGAAAGTTCAACTTTCGCTCAACTATTGTAGAGAGCACGCCGCCGAAGGAACTGAAAGTCCGAATCGAGGGCACGGATTCTGTCACCGGGAGCAAGATCAGCGCCAACGTGTCTGCAACTTTGAATCAGACTATCGATGGCCACACAGAATTAAGCTACCGTGCCGACGTGGAGATCAAAGGCAGGATCGCTATCCTCGGCGATATGATCATGCGGGCCACTTCCTCCGTTCTCCTGGACGAATTTACCAGGCGATTGCAAAATCGACTTGAGGGTGATGAGACAGCCGTATAGGGCCTGAGAACTCCCGCCCTTGAAGCGAGAAGCCTTATTTTTTATTAAAGGAGCGTTATGGAAGATCGTTATGATGTGATCGTCGTTGGTGGCGGCTCGGCGGGCTCGGCTGCTGCTGCTCGGCTTTCTGAGAATCCAAGGCGGAAGGTACTTTTACTCGAAGCCGGCCCCGATCCACAGCCCCTACCGGAGCTGGTTACCGACGCAACAAAACAACCCCGTCTGCTGTTGGAGAGTCCGTATGTGGACATGTATCCTGTGGAGCGTGAGATAGACGGAAGCCTCTACTACGCACTAGCAGGACGGATCATGGGAGGAGGCTCCTCTATCAATGCGATGTCCGCCGTTCGTCCGGTGAAGGCGGATTTTGACGCCTGGTCCGAACTCGGTAACACAGAGTGGACGTGGGAGCAGGTGCTCCCGGTACTCAAGCGGATCGAGTCCGACCAGGACTACCCAGACAGCCCGCTCCACGGCCGAGACGGGCCCCTCTACGTAAGGCGCCCTTACACATTTGACATGCCCGTTTCCGAGCCGGTTCAGGCGTTTATGGATAGAGCCGAAAAGATGGGGCTTCAGCGCTGCCCTGACGCGAATATCCCGGACCCCCTCGGAGTCTGCATTTCGCCTTATACGATAAAGGATGGAAAACGTCAGTCTACCACAGTGGCCTATCTAGAATCTGCACGGTCTCGGGCCAATCTGAGTATCGTCGCTGAGGCCTGTGTGGTTTCACTGAAGATTTCCGGCACCAGGATAGAGGGAATCCGCTACGAGAAAGGTGGACAGGTCCATACGGCACAGGGCGACCAGATCGTGTTGAGTGCCGGCGCCTATCGCACCCCACAAATTCTCATGCTCTCCGGGATTGGATCGCCATCACAGCTTGAGCGCCATGGCATTCCGGTGATCCACGGCCTGGAGGGAGTTGGAGAGAATTATCAGGATCATCCGGTTGTCTATATGACATTCGAAGGAACGAAGGGCTTTCAGACCGATTGGGTCGTTCCGCGCTTCAGGCTGATCGTAAAGAGCGACCCGAGTCGGAAGTGCGGAGACTTTCATGTCTTCATGCGACCACCCACCCAGCTTCAAGGTGTCAAGCCGATGATGCCCATATCGGCCCACCTGCTGGAGCAACGCTCTCGGGGCCGTGTCATCTTGAAAAGTCTCGACCCTCACGAGCAACTAGGCGTCGAGTCGCGGATGATGGAAGACCCAGGCGATATCAACGCCATGGTCTATATCATGAAATTCATTGCCGAGTTTGTTCAAGACAAATCCATGAAAGAATACTACGGGCGGCTGCTGCAGCCGCCTCCTGGGGAGGATTGGGCAAAGTTTGCCCGCTCCACCTTCGACAGCTATCACCACGGAGTTGGGACCTGCATGATGGGGCCTTCATCGAACATCCTGTCCGTGGTGGACCAGCATCTCCGCGTGCACGGGATGTCGAACTTATGGATCGCCGATGCCTCAATCATGCCGATCGTAACGCACGCGAACACGAATCTTACGTCCATCATGATCGGCGAGCGCCTATCGGATTTCATCAAGGAACTCGATTAACCCCGATCCGAATAAATAATCGAGGGATTTCCTGTGTTGAGCGGCTTAGGACACCAGTTGCCGGCATTTTGATCGTCGGCCTGCAACTACACTAAAGGTGAGTTGCTGATTCATGGTGCAAACCCCGTACCACAGAACCCCCGTGCATGAACGCGGGGATGAACCCCGTACGATTGTGGGCGGTGTTTGAGTTGAGATCGTACGGGGTGAATGTTCTGAAGTTCCCGAAGGGCAAGTCCTAAAGCCACGGACGTAAGTCCGTGGTACGGGGTTTACTTCACTAGAACTGTCACCCAGAGATTCGCATTGTCGGCTCAAAAAGATTTTCTATCTTCAGTGCAGGCTGAATAACATTTAGCAAAGAGATCACAGATGAAAAAGAAATTGAGCTATCAGAACATAGAGGTAGGCGAGGAGCTGGGGAAGAAGGAAGTGCTGATCACAGATGAGATGATCCGGGCCTGTGCTGACGCCATCGAAACCAAACACCCCTGGTATTTTGAAGATTCACCCTTTGGAGGACGCATTGCGCCTCCCACTATTTTTGACAACGATACCCTCAGGATGTTGGATGAGAATTATGACCGGTTTGGAAGCATTCATACCAGGCAGGTATGGGAGTTTAAGAATCCGGCAAAGTTGGGCAAGAGGATCACGCTCAACGCTCGAATAATCGATAAATACATCAAGCGCGGACGAGGTTACGTTACCATGGAACTGGCGGCAATAGATGAGGATGGTCTTGAAATATGCCGGGGGAGACATACATCGTTGATCAGTCTGGAAAAAGGGACAGGAAAATGACCAAGGCCGACAGAAACCTGGAAACCGGCTTCGACTTCGAACCACGCTCCTACGAGATCACGCAGGAAAAGATCAACATCTATTCCCGCTATGTCTTCCATGGCAAGGATACCAAGAATATCCACACAGATGATGAAACCGCCAGGAGAGCAGGTCTTCCCAGGGCTGTTGCACAGGGCCGATATCCTATTGGCTACCTCTCGGAGGTCTTGCTGGATTTCTTTGGAAGAGGGTGGGTTCAAGGCGGGAAGCTGGAAGTGTCTCTGATCAAAGGGATCTATCCAGGGGATACGATTACGATCAAAGGGAAGATAAGGGATAAAGTTCATGAAGGAAACACTATCCGAATCGTTCTTGATGTGTGGATCGAAAATCAAATGAAAGAAAAAACCACGGTCGGTACAGCCAGCGGCCTTGTCGATGATGGGGGAGAACGAACGCCTGAGGGATGAGATGATCCGTGTTTTGTGGCGGTCACATGCTGAGCTGGCCCTGGGAACGCAATCCAGATAGGTTCGCCATTAAATTTGAGGGACAAAAAATGACCTTTCGCCAGGGTGATAACAGAATCAAACGCCTGGCAATCCCCCCCCAGTATATTTTGCCCTTGTCGTTTGCAGAATAGTCGGATTAGTGATAGGCGAGACAAAGGATTAAACGGTGAGGTGGGGCGTTATTAATACGGTAGGTAAGGAAAGGAGACAATACCCATGAAAAGATTCAGTATGCTATCTCTAGGTGCGGTCCTCCTGGTGCTTTTCGCCTGGGTCCCGGCCGGGGCGCAGAGCACCATGGAAAAGGCCAAGAAGGAGGGGAAGGTGATGTGGTATTCCTCTCTTACACTCAAGATCTCGCAGGAGGTGTGCAACCTCTTTAACTCGAAAGACCTGGGCATTACCTGCGAGCTGCACCGCGACGGCTCGAGCAAGCTCTTCCGCCGATACCGTCAGGAGGCCAGGGGGAAAATCTTTCGGGCCGACGTGATGCACACCTCGAACATCGGCCAATTCATCACCATGCACGACAAGCTGAAGTTCATCGCCCCCTACAAGCCCAAGGGGACAGAGGGGTTCCTCCCCAACTTCAAGACCGATGATGGCCGGTGGACCATCCTACGTGCGAGCGTCATGGTACCGGTGTATAACACGAAGCTCGTGAAGCCCGAGCAGGTCCCCACGAGCTATCTCGACTTCCTCAAGCCTGAGTGGAAGGACAAGCTCGTGATAGCGGATCCAAACTACGGCGGCTTTGCGACGATCACCATGATCGCCCTCGTGAACAAATTTGGGTTGGACTATTACGAGAAGCTGGCGGCCAACAATCCGAGGCGCTGGGGCTCGGCTGCCGGGACGCTAACCCTCGTCGAGCGAGGCGAGGCGCTCATGACCACCGGCGCGGTGGCCTACACCACTTACAACCACATCAAGAAGGGCGAGCCCATCAAAATGGCCCTTCCGAAGGAGGGTGTTCCCTTTGTGAGGTCGCCCGCTTCGGTTCTTGCCAAGGCGCCGCACCCGAACGCCGCCAGGGTGTTCATGGATTTCCTCTTCAGTCAGGAAGTCCAGCAGATCCTGGCCAATCGCGGCCTTTATGTGGGCCATCCAGGTGTGAAGTTGCCGGACGCGCAGACACCCTTGAGCGCCTTCAAGTTGATCGAGGTGCCTGCTGATGAGATCAGCAAGAAGTCAAAGTCTATGCGCAAGGCGTTTAGGCAGATCTTCAGCGGGATCAAATGCGAAGCGTGTAAGAAGAAGACAAAGAAGAAAAAGACGAATTAGTAGGAGAATTTGAAGTGGGACAGTCTTGGCCTTTCGGATGACCAGAGATGCCGGCGGGGGAGGCTTCAGCGGCCCCCGCCGGAGATTTTTCTTCAATTCCAACGCGGCTATCGGGAAGCGGCGCTAGGCCGCAAATTTTAGTCTGAGGGGGTATCTCTTGGCACGGGAAGCGGTGCGTCTGGAAGGCGGCGTGAGCGCGGGGCTTCCCTCCGTGCGGCGCCGGTTTGACACGTCTACGCTGGTTTGGGCGTCCGTGGCGGTGATCCTCGTCGTACTCATCGCCAACCCGGTCTTTTACCTCATCAAGGAGAGTTTTCTCATTGCCGAGGAGGAGGGGGGCGGCTGGACGCTGGGTAACTTCGTCACCGCTTTCACGGAACCCGAGCACACCAACCCCATCTTCTGGACCCTCGTCATTGCGGCCCTGGTCGGTGTCTTCGGCCTGATCGTCGGAGCCGCCATGGCTTGGTGCGTGAGCCGAACAGACATCCCCTTCTCCGGATTCATCCGTAACTCTGTCCTCATGTCGTTCGTGACACCGCCCTTCCTCGGGGCCATCGCCTGGATCTTCCTCGCGGGGCCGAGACAGGGGTGGTTGAACATCATTTCCCGGGCCGTCACAGGGGCGGCACCGGATGACTACCTCTTCAATATCTTTACCATCTCGGGGGTCGTATTTGCCATGACGCTATATACCTTCCCCCTGGTGTTCATCGTGGTGCTGGCGGGCCTCAACAACATCTCCTCCGACATCGAGGATGCAGCCAACATCGCCGGCGGTGGCACCCTCTCCACTATGCTGAGCGTGACACTTCCGCTGGTGCTACCCGCCCTTTTTGCGGGCCTCATCCTCGCGGTGCTGGAGGCCATGATCCTCTTCGGCATCCCGGCCGTGCTGGCGCTACCAGCCAACATAGACGTGATGACCACCCAGATTCGCGCTTTCATGGAGTCGGAGGACGACATGGTGGGCATCGCCGCCGCCTATTCGCTCCCCATGCTCATGGTCGCCGTCTGGATGGTCTACATGCGTCGCCACGTGCTCGGCCGCAGGGGTTACGCCACCATCGGCGGCAAGGGCGCCGCGCGCAGGTCGAACAGGTGGACCCGCACCGCGCGCGCCTCGAGCGCGCCGAGTTGCACCAGATCGGCCCGGCCGACGATGTCGCCAAGCATTTTGGCGACCTCGGCAACCGCGACCGGCACGCCGCTCGCCACGTTCACCGGCCCCTCGACGTCGCAGTCGAGCAGGGCGGCGAAGGCGGCGCCGGCGTCGCGCGCGTCCATGTAGTCGCGCACCTGGCGTCCGTCGGTGCAGCGCGCGGGCTCGCCCTCGAGCAGCGCCCGAATCACCGAGGGCACGAGCCGTTCCGGCGGCTCGTCGG
>JACZXR010000306.1 GCA_022571535.1 Deltaproteobacteria bacterium
CACGGGCTTTGAAACGCAGGGACCGAAATAATTTGATTGTATATTCTTCGTGATCTTCGTGTGACTCGTGGTAGACAAATACTATTACATGCCGCAGGAACTGACGGTTTAGCAGGCCAGTGGAGCCGGCTGCATTCTCTTATATCTGTTTCAGCAAGAGAGAAATATCACCACGAAGAGCACGAAGGACACAAAGTGAAATCAAGTTATATCGAACACGGGGTTTGAATCCCCGTGTTCGACCAAAGGGGGAGAGCTGCCGCTTCTCCCCTTTGGAAACCCCATCGGCTTTGTGCCCACCTCAAGAGGCGGGGTTTACATTAAATCAAATTACTAGGATAACCCGTGGCAAGCCGCGGGGTATCCTAATAATCTCACGTTCAGGAAGGCCGGGCACCTATGGATGGAGAATACACGCTAGAGAGTTTTATTCAGGACCTTGACCGTGTGACCCGTGAGGAGAGCAGTCCGGTCGCCATCGTCAAGCAGGTCACCCCTCGGCTCCAGCGGCTACTTGGCAACCCGGGCTGTATACCGGCTGAGTTCCGCCGGCGCGGGCATAATGCCTACGGGGCTACATGCTCCACCGGGCACCCGGCTTCAACATCACCGCGATCGTGTGGGGTCCGGGCGATATGGCGAAGGCCCACAACCATGACACCTGGGGTCTTATTGGTGTTTTTGAAAACGAGATCCAGGAGACACGCTTCCGCCGCCTGGATGACCGCTCGAAGCCGGGCTACGCCGAACTTCAGGTGAAGGGGGTCCTCAAAAACCGCGCAGGCATGGTGTCGTGCCTGACCCCTCCCGACGATGACATCCATGAGATGGAAAATGTGACTGACTGGGACACAGTGGAGATCCACGTCTACGGCAGGGACCTGGCTGGCCTCCAGCGCTTGCACTTCGATCCGGCGAAGAAAACGACCGCATTTTTCGCCAGCCCTAAGTACGATAACTGTTAACCTGTTGCTCTATAGGGAACAGAAGTTCCTTAAAGAAGGTGGGCTTTCTTGAGTGCGTTCTTCACCCTTTGTTTTTCTTCTTGATCCAAAGGCATCTGCGGGGGTCGGACGTTGACGACTCTTGGGCTAAGCACACCCATCATGGCGAGCGCCTCTTTGCATCTCGCCCTCCTGTTTCTTGTGGGGGCACCCCAGAGGACGTTGGCCAGCGGCTGCAGGCGATCGGCAATTTCCTTGGCTTCATCGTACCGCCGGTTATTAACCAGATCGAACATCTCTGCAATCTTGTTTGTTTCGAATGAGCCGAAGCCGATCAAAGCCCCCTCCACTCCCAACAAGAAGGATTCCAACAGGAACGTATCATTACCGGTCAGAATGGATATTTTCTTTGGCAGGCCTCGCAGTAATTGAACAGTCTCGTGAAATTTCTTCGCATCGAAGGAGGCCTCTTTTATAGCATAGACGCTTTCCAGTGAGGCCAGTTCAGCAAGGGTCCCCTTGCTGTATTCCACACCCCCTAGGCCTCTATTCAATTGGAACAGGACAACCGGTAACTTCGCGGCCTCACCAATGGCCTTATAATAGGTGACTGGAATCTCGACCGGCAGATCATCCCCGACAAAGAAATAGTTGGGATGAATCATGATAGCCGAGGCCCCTGCTTCCCTGGCGTCAACGGCCTGGGCCATGGCATCCCCAGTATAATTCGCTGCCACCCCGGCGATGATTGGGACGCGTCCCATGACGACGCTGGCGACGATCTTGATGACCCGTATTCGCTCCTCGCGTGACAGCAAAGGACCCTCGCCGACCTCGACGTTAACTGCCAGGCCTCCTACCCTCTGTTTCATCAGCCATTGGATATAGTCTTCCAGGGCCTCTTCGGCGATGGAATAATCCGCGTTCATTGGGAGAAGCGTGGCAGGAATGATGCCTGCTAAATATGGTCCTGACATATTTGGGGAGGCTATCGTGGAAGAAGTAACCATGTCAACTTGAGATTGAACCTTGGAGGTTATGTGAGTATTCTACCTGGACGATGAATGCTGAGATGCCAGAGTCTATTCAGAACCAGGAGGCAAAGGGAGATGGCTGAGACCTATGACCTGTCCGCGTTTATGCGGGAGCTTGACGTTATCGTTGACGAAGAGAAACAGAACTTTCGCGCCATCGTCAACAGAGGGAAGCCTCTTCTCGGGCGCCTGCTTGCAGAAAAGAAGTGGCTGGCTGCGCGTTACTATGAACCCCGGCAGGGGGGTTCGGTCCAGTATCTCCTTAACAAATCTTCTGTCGGAAAGTACACCATCACCTCGGTGGTCTTTTGGCAAGGATACTGCACCCCGGTGCACAACCATAACACCTGGGGACTGATCGGCATCTGGCGTGGGGAAGAGCAGGAAGAGCGATTTAAACGGGCCGACGATGGAACCCGGGCGGATCACGTGCAGCTCCGTCCTGCGGGCACTCAAATCAACACCCCTGGTAGTATTTGCCATCTGATACCGCCGGACGAGGAGATCCATCGCATCTGTACCGTTTCCCCTGAGCCTTCCTGTTCCATCCACGTGTATGGTGGTGACATTTTCGCCAAGGCGCGCCAGCAGTACGACCTCGAGACCGGTGCGGTCAAGGAGTTCCAGGTAAAGGCTGTGGTCCTTGACTAGAGCAGGACACTCAACCATGCTGTTCTTCCTCGCCACAACTCACAAAAGTGCTGATTGAATCAGGCCCCGGGATCGGTCAGAGCCTTCGTGACCTACCCAAACACCTAAACCTTCTCACCTTGTCTCACGGTTTTGTGGGTTGGGTGTTCAGCATGACAGGTCCCATGTTGATCCTGCTGAGTGTGGCTGAGCAGGGTAACCTGCCATCGGAAATCACCGTCTCCTGGATCTTTATTGGGCTTTCAGTCGGTGGGGCGACTAGCTGGCTTTTGTCTCTTTATTATCGCCAGCCATTGACGGTCGCTATTACCATTCCGGGAATGGTTCTAGTGGGGACTGCCCTGAGTCACATTACTTTCCCGGAGGTCATCGGAGCCTATCTGGTAACAGGTGGCCTCCTCACCCTCGTTGCCCTGAGCGGAAAAATCAGGCCTGTGATGGAATGGTTTCCTTTGCCCATCTCCATGGCTATGGTAGCAGGCGTCTTTTTACCCTTTGGGTTGAAAATCATTGCCGCCTGGGCAACTGACCCGTGGGTATCGGTCCCGACGACTCTGATCTTTCTGGGAATCTCCTTTTTCTCCGCTCATGCTAAGACTTTTCCTCCTATCCTGGGGGCTATTCTGGTAGGAGTTCTCATGGCCGCAGCAACTGGACAGGCCCACGGTGAGTTGTTCGAGTTAAACTTCGGCAAGCTCACCTGGATCAGTCCGGTCTGGAGCTTGCCCGCAATCACTGAACTCAGCATTCCCCTGTTTCTCACTGTCGTTGCAGTGCAAAATGCTCAGGGTTCGACGGTCCTTCGCATCGCCAAATATCAGCCTCCCCTGAACGCCATGACCTGGGCCTGCGGCATCGGAACATTGATTAACAGCGTTTTTGGATGTGCACCAGCCTGCATCACCGGTCCCGTCAGTGCCATCATTTCGCCCTCCTCGGTTGGCTCCAAGGAAGGGCGTTATGTTGCAGGCATCGTGGTAGGAACGCTCTGGCTTATCTCCGGGGTTCTATCTCCTTTGGTTGTAATAAGCAGCAAGATCCTACCGGCCACCTTGATCAGCCTGCTCGCAGGGCTGGCCTTGTTTTCCGTTCTGGGCAATGCATTCGTGGAGGCCTTCAAGGGGAAATATCGGTTTGGTGCGCTAACCTGCTTCATGATTACTGTCTCGCAGATCACGATCTGGAATGTCGGCTCACCCTTCTGGGGGCTGGTTGCAGGTCTCCTGGTATCGGCGGTCTTGGAACCGAGTGACTTCCAGAAATAGATGCTCTTTCGGGCTATTCGACGGAATAGTGGATAAGAAAAATCATACATCGACGTTCAACGGGCAGTACTGGAAATTACCCGCTAATGAGCTGGCTTACCTCTCAACGGATATTGAGAGGCAGATGCTGGGCGCGCGGA
>JACZXR010000307.1 GCA_022571535.1 Deltaproteobacteria bacterium
ATACCAAGGGCCTCTCTCGCGGTTATTGCCCGACCCATCGCTTTCAAATTAAGAGGCATGGGCGCATCATCGCGGAAAAGCCCTTGGATAATTCCGAACGAGTTAAGCTCGGGTGGACAAACAGAACGAGCAGAACGTGGAAATGGCGTAAGCGTGAAAGCAGCTAACATACCTACGAAACGCCGAGGTCCCTTTGAGTCACGGTTTTCGTGTGCCTGATTGGCCCTGAACCGCCAACAGACATAGGACGGCTTCGGCGAACTCCGCAGCGTCCGGTCGCCCTGTCTGCTGCGGTTTGCCGAGGCATCGGAAGATCTCACCCTCGCCTACATCTTCGGTACCGGGGTTGAGGATACCAGCGGTGCCCAGACGGAGCGTACCACTAAAGGATTTGTGTCGCTTGTTACCTCCAACGTCACGGATTTCGCTGGGAGCTTTGATATTGATACATGGGAGACCTTCCTTGAGGACGTATTCGAGGATGGATCTAACGAGAAAGTCCTGCTTTCGGGCAATACAGCTTTGACTAATATCAACAAGGTTGCCCGTATCCATGGTGAGATTCAGATGACTCCGACTACAGAGAGTTATGGGCTTATGTTGACCCGTTACAGAACTCCCTATGGATACCTGCAGATCTATCAGCATCCCTTACTCTCGAAGAATCCAACCTTCAAGGATTGGGGCATCGTGATTGATACTAATTTCTTGGTGGATAGGATTCTGGCTTGAAATGGAATCAGCCGGGATACCAATTATCTGGAGAATCGCCAATCGCCAGGGGATGATGTCACAAAAGATGAATGGCTAAGCGAGACGGGTAAGGAGGCATCTCTCCTCTTGGGAGAGTCTATCTGGTTTGTGCCGGCGGATACCGAAGACCGAGTGCTGCTTTAAAATCGCTTTAAAGGCCCCTGGCTGGCTCTGTACGGCGAGTTTTTCTGAAACCCGACCCAAACCACGGGGAACGGCTTCCTTATTTGCCCTAGGATTGAGGTTTTCGACCTGGGCCTTAGTAGATGACCTGGGACAATCCGGCTGTGAGGCACCCGCATCCTGGGCACGGCACAGACGGATTTTTGGTAGGTGCTCAGTGGAAGTAGGAGGAAAATTTCCTCCATAAGCGGTTGGCCTCTCCCATCAACCAGAGAAAGATGGCCACGACAATTCGGGTTTTTTACCGACCAAAAAGATTATGAGCGGTACACGCGCGAAGCGGTCCGACAGGCACTTATCAACCTCGAGGCCGTGGACGCCCCGGCGGGGGAGATGGATGTTATTCTAGGTTCGGGATGGCCGGGGATCCTTCTTCATGAGGCCATTGGTCACGGTCTGGAGGCTGACTTTAATCGGAAGAAAGTTTCCGCTTTCACGGATCGTATCGGGAAAAAGGTCGCCTCAGAACTCTGCACAGTTGTGGATGATGGGACGATTCCGTCCCGTCGAGGCTCCCTTAACCTCGACGACGAGGGGACCCCGACGCATCGCACCGTGTTGATCGAGAAGGGTATTCTGAAGGGTTATCTCCAGGATCGTCTCAATGCTACGCTTATGGGGATGCCGCTCACCGGGAACGGACGGCGTGAGAGCTATGCTCACATCCCCATGCCCCGGATGACCAATACCTTTATGCTGGCAGGAGAGACCCCCCCTGAGGATATCATCTGTTCTGTGAAGAAGGGGCTCTACGCGGTCGCCTTCGGCGGCGGTCAGGTAGATATAACCAACGGAAAGTTTGTCTTCTCTACTAGCGAGGCCTATCTCATTGAAGATGGGAAGGTGACCCGTCCGGTTAAAGGGGCCACTCTAATTGGCAATGGGCCGGATGTTCTTCGTCGAGTTTCCATGGTGGGGACAGATCTCAAATTGGACGAAGGAATTGGAACATGCGGTAAGGACGGCCAGTCTGTGCCAGTGGGGGTAGGACTTCCCACCATCAAGATTGATGGGCTTACTGTTGGCGGAACAACAACAGGTACATAAAGTTCAAACCGTCAAAAATGTTTAACGTTTTTAATGCATTGAACGGCTTAAACTATTTTCTATAATGATGGACCGCTTGGAGTTAACACAAGAGCTGGCCTCAGATCTTTTAGCTCAGGCAAAACAGAAAGGTGCGTCCCAAGGGGATGCATTGATGGTAGAGAGCGACTCTTTTTCTGCCACCGTTCGTCTCGGGGAGATCGAGAAAGTCAGTCAGGCCCAAGAAAAAAGGCTGGGGCTGCGTCTCTTCTTTGGCCAGAGTTCTGCCACGGCCGCAACTTCAGACATATCGAGAGAGTCGCTGGAGCGTCTTGTCGATCAGACCTGTGTGCTGGCCCGCTCTACTGCACAGGATCAGTTTAGTGGTTTGCCTCATCCCGAGGAACTGGCGCGAGAATTGCCCGAGTTAGATCTACTCGACGATAACGCGCGAACCCTTTCTGTGGAGAGAAAGATCAGTCTCGCACGAGAGGCAGAAGAAAGGGCGCTCAGTTTTGATCCCCGTATAATCAATTCCGAGGGTGCGGAGTTTTCCGGTCAATTTAGCCGAGTCATCTATTCCAACAGTCATGGATTTTCCGGCGAGTACCGGGGGTCGTTCTTCAACCTTTCCGTGGCTCCTGTGGCAAAGCTCGATGGCTTGATGCAGCGTGACTCTTGGTACTCCTCGAAGCGCAAGTTTTCCCGTTTGGAGTCACCTCAGAGCGTAGGGGAAAAGGCTGCTCAACGAGTGTTAAGACGGTTGGGTGCGCGCAAGGTCCGTACCCAAGAAGTACCCGTGGTCTTTGATCCTGAGACTGCGGGGTCTCTTCTGAGGCAACTCTCTGGTGCCCTATCCGGCTACTCTCTCTATAAAGGCGCCTCTTTTTTGATTGGGAAACTCGGCAACAAGATTGCATCGGACCTTGTTACGGTTGTGGATGACGGAACGATTCCCGCTGCGCTTGGATCCAAGCCGTTCGACGCTGAAGGGCTACCGACCAGAGAAAAAAAGATTGTGGAGAAGGGGATCTTGCAGAGCTTTCTTCTCGACACCTATAGCGGGAGGAAGTTAGGTTATCCGTCCACTGGAAATGCCTCCCGGTCGGTAGGAGGGCCTCCGGTTGTGGCCCCGACAAATTTTTACCTTTCCCCAGGGCACCATACCCCCGAGGAGATCATCGCCTCCGTGGAAGAGGGATTTTACATAACTGAGCTGATTGGCTTTGGGGTCAATCTGTTAACGGGCGACTACTCCCGCGGGGCTGCAGGTCTCTGGATTGAAAAAGGTAAATTGACTTACCCGGTGGAGGAGGTCACCATTGCGGGGAATCTCAAGGAGATGCTCCTGAATATCGCAATGATCGGGAGCGACCTGGAGATGAGAGGAAGGATCTCAGCCCCCACGATAATGATTTCGCACATGACCATCGCGGGGGGCTGACGTTTTTAGGACACTCGGTATCCCGCCTTCAGAATAGCCCGCAGTAAGCCATCGATATTAGACTGTGTCGGGTCAAATTCAAGCACCGCCACTTTTCGCTCCAGACTGAAATCAACGCTCTCGACTCCTGCGACGCCCCTCAGAACCTCGTCTAATTTCGGAATTGCCTCAGAGGTTAAATCCGGTATTGAAATAATGGCGGTTTTGGTTCTCATTGTGAGCAGATCTATCGATTACAGAACCCCTCGGCTTTTTCAACAAGAAGAATCCCGGATTTTATCTTACCCTCGCACTCCCCATCTTCGCTTTGAGCTCAAAGAGAATAACCGAGGATAGATGTCTGGCATGCCTGAGGCTTTCTTTTTTAACGTTAGTTCACCTCTGGGGAGATTTTCCATAGAGCCACCAGTGACCTCCATAGACAAGATGGCGGTTACTTGCAGCTTGTGCGTTTAGCCTTTATAGTCGGGAAAAGTTTGGTTCGAGGAACACAATCGTGAACCAGAATTTGCTTGTCACCATCTTCTTTTTTGTCTTGCTGCTTGTCATCCTCTATCTCGTCTTTCTTCTCCTTAGCCCCTTTCTCGCCGCTATCGCCTGGGCGGCTATTCTTGCCATCGTG
>JACZXR010000308.1 GCA_022571535.1 Deltaproteobacteria bacterium
TATGGTCATGGGCTATCCCGTGAAGCCTGCGAAGCTCCTTCAGGGCCTCAAGGCGGGAGACAAAATTCGCTTTACCATCGACTCGGAGCAGAAGGCAATCGTGGGAATCAGCCGGTTAGAAAAGTGAAGGCACCGAGCGAAGTTGGGTCGTCGATCACGAGAAAGCCTCGGGGTAAACAGATTTTGGCACGAACCGTGATCGTGGGTCTGGCAGCTTTCTGCCTAAGCGTGGCGACCTCACCTATTTACGGGCAACAGGTTCCCCTTGACTCCAAGACCCTTGCCCGGCATCTCGCGGCTATCGAGGAAAGAAACCCTTACCGGCTACGGGGTCTCGTGCGCAACGGCCGGCCCACCCTTATAGCCTTCATCGACCACCTCTGTTATACCTGCCTCCGTTCAGTTGGACCACTTGAGCAACTGAGGAGGGAGTTCTCCGGTCGGGCCAATGTTATCGTCATCGACCCCTCCCGAATCTCGGTGGCCCATACCTGGGCCAAAGACCGCTACCGAGTCTGGTTTGTCCCAAAGTTCGTCATCGTGGACAAAGGGGGCGACATAGCCAGCGAATATTTTGGCCCAACCCCCTCTCGGACTCTGGCCTCCGACCTCCAGTCTCTCCAGGCCCAGTAAAAGGGAGGCCTGCTTACCCTTTCCATAAGGAGGCTGCCGACGTGCACGTAGTGAACCTGTCGCTCCAGCCTCGGCAGGGCCTACGTGAAACCAGGCGCCTACCTCTTCCAGTCTCTTTTGTGCTAAAAAAGCACAAGCTTTGCACTGAAGTCAGATTAATGGAAAAATACCCTAGGGATGATGTTAGAGACGAACTGTGGATGAATACAACTGAAATGAAGGATAGGATCCGTCATCTCCGGCAACTCCTCTGGGCGCTCTGTGTAATTGTTCTGGCTGGACTTATTGGTTCTGCGCTCTGGAATGGGTTTGATGCCGGGTTGCGCTACAGCGCACGGCCAGAAAAGGCACTTGAGGGATTGGGGAACTTTGGAACAGTGCCAGACTTCTCCCTTGTCGAAAGAAGCGGGAGGTCGGTCAAGCTTTCGGACCTCCGGGGCAAGATTTGGATCGTCAACTTCATCTATACCAGCTGCCCTGACACCTGTCCCTTACAGAGCGCAGAGATGGCCAAGCTCCAGGGGGAGCGGGATCACGAAGCAACTTTCCGGCTGCTTTCAATCACCATCGATCCGGAGCGTGACACCCTTCAGGTCCTGTCTCGCTATGCAGACCGATTTGGAGCCGATCCCGACCGATGGCTATTTTTGACCGGGGAAAAAGAAGGTATCTACCGTCTAGCTCAGCAAGGATTTCATCTGAGTGCCGTTCCGGTTTCCAACGACGAGGGGAAAAACGACCCTGCCTTCATCCACAGTTCCCGATTTGTCCTGGTAGATGATAAGGCGGAGATTCGCGGCTACTATGTCAGTACTGACCCCGACGCCCTTCGCCGTCTCAGGCGCGACTTAAAGACGCTGCTTACGGTAAATGGGCAATAGCCTTCAGTCCCTCCTGTGGACTGGCCTGCGGGATTCTTGCTCACCGTGCCCACTAGGTTTATAGTGGTGTTGTTTTGGACCCAGTGGGGCGCCCACATTTAGGACAAGACGAAGCCTCTATCCGACCTGGATCATTAATGACCGCCGTTTCTCAGGAGTAGCGACCATGAAAGAGCTGGCGGAATTTAGCGGATTTAAAGGCGATCTCTAACCAGGAGGGAAAATGCAAAAATTTTACGGGCTTTGCGCAGCTATACTGTTTGCCTCTTTCATTCATCCTGTGGATTTGGCAGCCAATCCGGGCCAGTATCCCCAATTTGCCCAACAAGGAGAGGCCCCTAATGTAAAGCCGGAGTTTATTCGCGTGGAGCAGCTCGTAGAAGATATCATCAATAAGAAAAAACCCTATCTTGTCGATGTGCGTACCGAGGAAGAATACAAGCAGGCTCACATTAAAGGATCGGTCTCCATCCCGTTAGGAGAGATCCATCTCCGCTTGGCAGAGATCCCTAAAGACAGACTGGTAGTTCTTTATTGAGCGTGCCCTCGCCATCTGGCCAGTTTGGCTTACCAGATTCCATACGGAGAGGGGGTCAGGAACATGAAGGTCCTCTATGAGGGATTCCCGGGATGGATTCAAAAGAGCTACCCTGTCACAGGAAAGGTGGTTTAAAACAAGATGTCGTCTCCTTTTGTAGAATCAACTATGAACGATGCGATCATCAAAGCTTTCGAGGAGAGCGTTCAAGCTAAAAAGTCTTTTCTCAAGGAAAATCTCAGCACGCTCGTCTTGGTGATAGACCTCATTGCCCAGGCTTTTATCGGCGGTAAGAAGCTCCTGCTCTTCGGCAACGGGGGGAGCGCAGCAGATGCACAGCATATCGCGGCTGAGTTTGTTAACCGCTTTCGTATCGAGAGAAAGCCCTTACCTGCCCTGGCATTAACCACCGATACCTCTGCGATCACGAGTATCGCCAACGATTACGACTACAAGGACATTTTCGCCAAACAGGTGAAGGCCTTAGGAAAGGAGGGGGATATTGCCCTGGCCATCTCCACGAGCGGGAACGCAGAAAACGTTCTTGCGGCCGTTGCTGCCTGCAAGGAACTTAAAATTATCAGCGTGGGTCTCACGGGAGGAGATGGGGGGAAGCTGGCCAAAAGAGCTGATTACCTCCTGTGCGTCTCCGAGGGCAAAAATACCGCACGGATCCAGGAGACCCACATTCTTGTCGGCCATGTGATCTGTGAAATGGTGGACCAGAAGCTCTTCTCACCTTAGATTCCGCACTGGTCTCTATCCCATGGCGATAAAAACCTTTAGCCCCCTCGACTTCTCAAAAGCCAGAACCTATCCACTAAAAAAGCGCCTAAGTAAGGTCAAGCAGGCCCATTTAGGCAAGACTTACCACAGGGGCTCCCGGTTGCGTTCGTTCATCAACGGCCTGCCCGATGTCCTAGCCGCCCAAAACCTTAAGGAGATCACGCAGAGGACTGCCCACGCTTTCAGAAGAAAAAAGACCATCCTGCTGGGTATGGGTGCCCATCCGATCAAGGTTGGGCTGAGTCCCCTGATCATAGACTTTATGAAGAGGGGGATTCTAAGTGCCGTGGCCATGAACGGAGCAGGCATCATCCATGACTTTGAGCTCGCGTTTATAGGTGAGACCTCCGAAGACGTAGCAGCCAGCCTCAAGGATGGAAGCTTCGGAATGGCCCGGGAGACCGGTCTCTTTTTAAACAATGCCATTAGGGAGGGCTACGAGCAGCAACGTGGGATAGGAGAAGCCGTCGGCAGGGCGATTCTAAGAAGCCGCCTGCCCCATCAACGTCTTAGCATCCTTGCCGCAGGCGCTAGATTAGGTATCCCCGTCACCGTGCATGTGGGAATCGGTACGGACATCATCCACATGCACCCCGAGGTGAACGGATCGGCCCTGGGTGAGGGAAGCCTCAAGGACTTCCACACTCTCACCTCCGTGGTTGCCACGCTGAAGGATGGGGTATTCCTCAACTTCGGCTCTGCGGTAATTTTGCCGGAGGTATTTTTGAAAGCGCTAAGTTTGGCCCGCAATCTCGGCCATCCCGTGAACAATCTCACCACGGTCAACCTCGACTTTATTCCTCATTATCGACCCCTCACCAACATCGTCACGCGCCCCACGCTGGGAAGCGGGAAGGGATACCATCTCACCGGACACCTCGAAATCATGGTCCCCCTGCTATTCGCCTCGGTGTTAGAGGAGATATGAGTTGCTGCGTGAGATTTGCTCTTTTACCTATCATGATGTATGACATACATTGTTACCTGGCCTATGAAGAGGACTCAACTGTACCTTGATGAGGAGATGGCGAGAATGCTTGCGGCCCTGAGTCGCCAAAAGGGCACGACGGTATCTGAGCTTGTGCGCGAGAGTGTTCAGGAAAAATATATGAGCAAAAAAGAGATCAACAAGGCCTCCCTCGCCAGGCAACTCAGCGGGATCTGGCGCAAGAGGAAAGGG
>JACZXR010000309.1 GCA_022571535.1 Deltaproteobacteria bacterium
TTAGCGGGGGCGGGGCTGGCCACTGCAGGACCTTCAGTGATCCTGTGGGGAGGATGGTTGAAGGTCCTGATCGGGCTCTTCTTTTCTACCTTCCTAGGGTTCGTTGGGGGCCTGGGAATCATGGTTTTGCTCTGTCGCGTTTTTTAGTGTAGCCGGCCTGGCACCATTAGGAGTCTCTTTGGTCGCCTTCAAATTCTCTCCGCGGCCTTTATGGCCTTCAGTCACGGCAGTAATGATGGGCAAAAATTTATAGGTGTCTTTAGCCTGGCCCTCGTTCTTGGGGGTGTCCTGCCAGAATTTAGGTTCTGCTTTAGCTTATTCTGCTATGTGCAAGCACCATGGAAATAGGAGCTGCCGTGGGTGACTGGAGGATTATCAGGACTATGGGTATTCGGCTAACCAAGCTGGATCCGATCCACGGCTTCTCGGCAGAGACGCCCGCCGCCGTGGTGATCGAGGCAGCGTCGCACTTGGGGATCCCCTCAGCACCACGCATACGATCGGCACAGCGATTATGGGAGTCGGGTCGATTCAGAGGTTTTCTGCAGTACGGTGGGGTCTGGCAGGCGAGATTATTATGGCCTGGGTCCTGACGTTTCCCATTTGCGGTCTGATCGCCTACCTTGTGACCCAGCTCAATAACTTTTTCTCCTAATACTGCTTTTAAAGAAATTCCAGGCACGTTCCAGATCTATGGGAGAAAGTGTTTCCTTTTCCCTCGTGGCCGATTCTTCAGGCGAGAGAAAGACCGGTTTGCCGATCTGAAGCGCTCCGTACAACATGTCTGCCGCTTCTTCTAAATAGATAGCCATGACGACCGCTTCCGGAATGGTTTTTCCCACAGTCACCTGGCCATTTCCCCTGAGCAGCATGGCCGGTTTTTCTCCCAGGGCTGCGGCGACCCCCTCCCCGAGCATTTGAGTTAAAATCAAGTCGGTTTTTGGAAACACAGGAACTCCTCCTGAGAAGAAGCTTCCGTGGTTGTGCACCGGTTCTAACCTCCTGTCGGTCACAGAAAAAAGGCTGGCCCTGGGAGCATGGAAGCGGGCGATCGCGTTAACCTCTACTCTCGCATTGAAGATCGCCGTGTGAAGGGGGGCTTCAATGGGAGGAGGATAACCTCCCTGGACAATTTCCCCTTTTAGATTGAAGACAAGGAGTTCTCTCTCCTTAACCAGTTCCAGGCCAATTCGTGGGGTTAAGATGAAGAGGTCGGAGTCGGGAATGCGTGCGCTCACATGGCCAAACCCCTTCACGAGCCCAAGGTGGGAGAGGATCTTGCAAGCGGTGATGATGTCCTTTTTTATTTGGCTCGAGCTCTTCTTCATCTGGTCTTCGGTTTCCTATAAGGGAATTGCTTTCAATTAAGTTCCATATTGTATATCATGCTTTTTTTTCTCAAAATGACACCCTTCGAGAAGCAACCGACCATTTTGTCATTAGCTAGTTGGTTCTGAGGAGGATAGCAACACCGATGGCAAAAACAGAGATTGGGACCGTCGTACGTTTTTATAAAACCTCTCCACTCTTGGCCATCTTCCATCTTATGCCGCACAATGGCAGCCGATTCCCAGACTACAAGGCGGGCCAGTACATTGCCCTGCGGCGAAACGATTGCAGGCTTACGAAAAAAATTATTGCCCCGGACAAAAAGGTCACCTATTTGCCCAATCTCGACGAGAACGGGAATCAAAAAAAAGGACCGGTGACTCACTCGTATTCGATTGCCTCCGCTCCCTTCGAGACGAGCCAGAATGCCTACCTGGAATTTTACGTGATCTTGGAAAAAGACGAAAAAGGAGAACCCGGCAGGCTGACTGAATCTATGTTTAGGATGGACCCTCAGGGAGATAACCAACTCGTTTACTTCGATCGAATCACTGGCGATTTCACGCTGGAGAAAAGAGCACCGGGATTTAAAAATGTCCTACTCGTTGGTACCGGCACGGGGGTGGCCCCCTTTGTTTCAATGATAAAACAGCTGCATTTCGAGGCCAGCCAGGGAAAAGACCAAGGTGTTAAGTACACCTTGGTCCATGCAAACCGGACCTACGAGGAATTGGATTACTACAAAGAGCTATCAGCCATGGAGGCCGACGAGCGATTTGATTTTGTCTATTTATCCTCTGTCAGCCGCCCGACGCCGCGTGACCATAGCGATTTGACAATGGGTAAGGGACGGGCTAATAACCTGCTGCGCCATATCTTCGATATGCCATTAAAAGAGGAGCAGGACCTGCGGGATGCTGCCGGGGAGGGGGATGTGGCAAAGGCAAAGGCAGCCCTGGAAAGGACTGTGAGGCCGGTATTGCCAGAACGATTCTCACGCAAAGAGCTACAAGAGAGGATCGAGCCCGCACATTCAGTGATCATGACCTGCGGCAATCCTTTTGTTATGGCTGACATCAAAACCATTGCGGATGCCGTTCACATCCGATTTGAGAAAGAGGACTGGTAATCAGCGTTTCTCCAGGGTCATTTCCCACTGCCCTGGTCCTGCCTCCTGGACCTCAAGGACCCGATGGCCTGCCTTCTGGGCCCAGCGGGAGATGGTCTCCAGTGCCATGGCCGAATCGAGCATCACTTTAAGATGATCCCCCGGGTCGAGGCCCTCCATCTCCTTCATGGTCAGGGTGAGAGGGTCTGGACAGATTTCACCACGCACATCCAGATTTTTTACTGCCATTCTGTTTGACTAGCACTTCTCATGCCGGTCCCGTTGTATGTCAAGATAATTACCGGCGTTGCCGGAGGAAAAAAAGATAGGTCCCGCTCCAGGTCCCCAGAATAATAAAGACAGTGGCTACGAAGCTGGTCAAGCTGAGTATTCCAAGGCCGGTCAGACTATTCCCTATATTACACCCGCCCGCAATCACGGCCCCGGTCCCCATCAAGGCCCCGCCGAGCGCCTGTTGCATCATTCTCCGCGGCTGGGGTGACCGCCACCTGAATTCTTTGTTCCATGAAGCGGCAATAAAAGCCCCCAGCGGTATGCCGATCACCTGAAAGGTTCCCCAATCCAGGTAGCCTTCGTTTGCACTGGTAAGATAGAGGAGAACAGATGCTGAAGGGCCTGTGATTGAGAGTCCATAATGGCGGCCCGTCATGGCCGATGTCCACCAAGCCAGGGCGGCGATGAGTCCGATGGTGATTCCTGTCTTTCTCCACCCCCAACCCCTTACAGGCTTGGGCGACCGATCCGAAAAAAACCAGAACCCGCCCCCTAGAACCAGGACGGTAACAATATACCAGTTGTTGATGCCCAGGATATGGGAGAGGGTAGCCGAGTGGACTCCCATATCCATGTTGTAAGAATAAAGGGTGATTGCCAGAGGCCTCAACACTCCGTTCCTTGTGACTGCGGCGAAGATGATAAAGGTCAGGACCGCGACAAAAGAGCCTACCATCCCCTCACCGACTCTATAGAATGAACTGCTGGAGCAGCCGCCGGCCAGCGTCATGCCAATCCCAAAGATGAACCCACCAGTGATGGCGCCTAACCAAAGGAAGGGGCTAGCTCCAGGGGAGACCATTCCCCACCGAATGAGGAGATGCACTAAGACCATTTGGATCAGAAGGGCCAAGAGATAGGCCTTAACAAGGGTAAAATCCTTGATCAGCAGCATGTCCCTGAACGCGGTGTACATGCAGAAGCGACCGCGCTGCAGGACAAATCCGAACAGCATACCCACCCCTAGCCCGAGGAACAACTTCTCAAGCAAATCGGCCTATCCTTTCATCTTCTCGCCTGAGTAAACTTAAAGACATTAGGGATTAAAATCCAGTTAAAAAGGTCTCATCATTATAATAACCCAGTCGGAGTTGAAATCTCCAGGGTTGGAACAATGCGGTTCCGCTACTCAGGGTTGGGCGGGTCGATTTGCGACCTCGATGGCTGGTGTGGTGCGCATGTATGACACTTTTGATATATGCCTATATAATGAGCCGTCTAGGGATCCTTGGTGATAAAGCGAAATATCTGCGACATGGGATGGAA
>JACZXR010000011.1 GCA_022571535.1 Deltaproteobacteria bacterium
AAAGAGTAAGGATCTGCTTCTCCACAGACAAAGGTTCGTACTGGCCTTGCTTTAGCAATTCGACCAGTCGACTTCCTCGTGCGATCTGCCGTTGAGTGGCCTGGTCCAGGTCTGAGCCGAATTGGGCGAATGCGGCCATCTCCCGATACTGTGCGAGGTCGAGACGTAGTCCACCGGCCACCTGCTTCATCGCCTTGATCTGTGCCGCCCCTCCGACACGAGAGACCGACAGGCCGACGTTAATGGCCGGCCGTACACCTGAATAAAAGAGGTCGGTCTCCAGGTAAATTTGGCCGTCCGTGATCGAGATGACGTTGGTTGGGATATAGGCGGAGACGTCCCCTGCTTGAGTTTCAATAATGGGAAGGGCTGTAAGAGAACCGCCGCCCAAGGCATCGTTAAGCTTTGCTGCCCTCTCGAGGAGTCGGGAGTGGAGGTAGAAGATATCACCAGGATAGGCCTCTCGTCCGGGAGGCCGACGAAGGAGCAGCGAGAGTTGGCGGTAGGCCACAGCATGCTTGGAGAGGTCATCGTAGATCACCAAGGCATGGCCACCGTTGTCGCGGATATGTTCGCCTATGGTGCAACCGCTGTAAGGAGCGATATACTGAAGAGGTGCGGATTCAGATGCCGTAGCTGAAACGATCAACGTGTAGTCCATTGCGCCGTGCTGCCTGAGACGGTCTACTACCTGGGCCACGGTGGATCTCTTTTGACCAATGGCGACGTAGATGCAAGTAACGTCGCCCCCCTTCTGATTGATGATGGTATCGATTACTAAGGCGGTCTTTCCGGTCTGGCGGTCTCCAATAATCAACTCTCGTTGACCGCGTCCGATGGGAATCATCCCGTCGATCGCCTTGAGGCCAGTTTGTAGAGGTTCTTTGACCGGTTGGCGGGTCACCACCCCGGGTGCCTTGAGCTCGATCCTCCTTCTCTCTGTGGCTTCGATCGGCCCTCGTCCATCGATCGGTTCTCCCAGGGGATCCACGACCCGCCCGACCAGTGCCTTTCCGACTGGCACCTCGGCGATCCTGCCGGTGCGCTTTACCGTATCCCCCTCTTTGATGAGGTGGCCCTCCCCAAAGATCGCGGCGCCTACGTTGTCCTCCTCCAGGTTAAGCACCACACCATGGATTCCGTGTGGAAACTCCAAGAGCTCTCCCGCGGCGGCCCTATCGAGCCCATAGATGCGGGCAATGCCATCGCCGCAAGAAAGGACTGTACCGATTTCCTGTATTTCGACACCTTTATCGTAGCCCTGAATCTGCTGTTTGATAATTCGGCTTATTTCTGCCGTTCCTATATCCATCATGATCCTCCTGCTTACTTCAGTCTCCTCTCTCGATGCTCTCTTTCATCCTTTCAAGCCGAGTGCGGATGCTTCCGTCATACACCTTTCCCTCCATCTCGATCAGGACTCCTCCGATCAACGCAGGGTCGGTTTCCTCCTTGAGAATCACGTCTTTCCCCCGGATCGTTTGGAGCACCTTGCGCAATCTCTCCAGCGTTGCTTCGCTAATGGGGGTGGGGGCTACGACTCGAGCCCTGACACGGCCCTTGGCTTCATCCAGGTAGCGGCGATAGTGAATGGCGATGGATGGAAGATAAGCAAGGCGGTCTCGCTCTATTAGGAGGGACAGGAAACGAATGACCAGGGGAGCGAGCTCTAAGCTCTTGGCTACTTGAACAGCGACATTTTTGCGGCTCTGCATGCTAAAGGCGGGATTGTTTAGGATCGTCTTAAGTAAGGAATTGCCATAGGCATTGAGAAAATGATCGACTTCCTGTCCCAGCGTCTCCTCCCTGTACTCCTCCTGGGCCAGCTGAAAGATAGCTCTAGCATATCTTCGACTCAATCTCCCCTCTGTCATCCGGGTTCTCCAATATCTACCAAGAACTGGTCTATCAGTCGCTCCTGATCGGTCGCTCTGAAATTGGCTCTGAGTGCATTCTCTGCGGCCGCCTGGGCTATGCGGGCTATCTCTTCTCGTAGCTGTTGGCGCGCGACCTTTGCCTCTTGCTGTGCAAGGAAGTCGGCGTCAGCCCTTATCTTTAAGACGAGATCCTCAGTATCAAGGAGCAGCCTGGCCTTCTCTCTTTCACCCTCCGCTCGTATTGTCTCCCGGATCTTTTTTGTCTCATCATCAAGATGGACCAACCGGTTTCGGTAGTTCAGGAGCATTTCCTCCGCTTGCTTTTTGCCTTCTTCCGCCGTCTTTATAGCATCAATGATCCCTTCACGCCGCGAATGGAGATGCGACTTGATCAGCGGCAACAAAAAACGCTTCAGGAGATAGGAAAAGATGAGAAAATTAATTAATGGGTAGATCAGGTGGGTTATGGGGGCTGAATGCGCTTGTGCTCCGGCGGAAGAAGCGGCCCAACCCTGTGCTGCAGTGACGAGTTCATAGAGTCTCATCCGATCTTCCTTCCAAGGATTTTTTCAGCCATCTGCTGCGCGATAGCTTCAGCCTCCTTTGCTACAGGCCCATGCGCCCTTTGAACCTCTTGCTGAATCTCTTCTCGCGCTGTCTGGAGGACTTGCGCTGCATTCCCCTGAGCCTGATTTAAAAGATGCTCGCGAGTCCGTAGAGCCTCCTGCAGAATTGCCTCTTTGATACTTTTCCCCTCAGCTCTGGCTCGCGCGATCTGGCTCTCAACTTCTTCCTGTAAGCGCCTTCTTTCTTCTATGAGCGATTCGGTCTCAGTCTTTACTCCGTCGGTTCTCTGTTCCCTTTCTTCGATCACTCGGCGAAATGGGGTGAATACCAGCCTGTTAAGAAAAAACCAGAGGAGGAGGAATGAGGCAATTTGAACGAGTATGGTGTAATCTAAGGAGATCATGATTATTCTTGTGCAGGAAGGCTAGACTCAGAGAGATGAGCCTGGCTTTACATTAAGGTTTCCTAAACGGATACAGGTGCGCTTCCATCAATATCAGTCGAACCCTGGAGGTCAACTTGCCCAGTTACCTGCCTTCCCTAGCAGAAATAGCCGACTGGGCTCGCCTCAGGGAATTGCGAGGGGACTTCCTCTTTCGACCCAGCGGGATCCGTGTCGATTTGTGGGAGGGCGGGAAAAAAACATTCCCTCCCTGGGCCGCCATCAGACCAGACCACAACATCAAGATCCCATCTCGACCAAGGGATTTTTCTATAACATCGAGTAAACGCGTTGTCAAAAAGATTAAGATTGGTTTTGTAAGAATCTCTCTGGGGATCCGAGTCTGATAGGCTGTCGGAAGCTTTTTCAAGGAGAAATTCGAGGTAAGGCAAGGGCGGCACTGTGAAGTCTATTCCGTCACGGGCAAGGAGTTGGCAGTTTTCGTCGTCAAAATGGAGGTCGCCGGGGAGATGTTCATCAGTAATCCTTCTATTAGAGGATTTGGCGGATCGTCTTATTGGATCACTGATGTTGGGCTAGAGAATTTAGGCATCATCGAGTCTTGATTTATCTCGGAATGATCTCTTGTGGGAGATCTACCAGCTAGTTTCAGATAACCCTAACCAGGGTGGAAACTGTTGGAAAGGGAAAATTACATTTCTTGTCTGATTTCTTTGTTTTAAGCAAATGCGCCGGTAATATTCCTCCGGCGGTTCTTCCCACCTCACTCAATGGCATGGATGAAGGCACGATTGAGATTGGATGATTTGGCACGGTTAACCCCTCTGCCTCTGCATCAGCTTGCCGATGACCCTGTCAAAGTCTGTTTTGGAATAGTACTCGATCTCAATCTTCCCCTTACCCGATCTTGCCTGGCGAAGAATCCGCACCTTGGTGCCTAACCATCGCTGGAATCCTTCGATGATGGAGGCCAGATTTGGATCCAGTTGGTGTCGCTCTCTTCGATTGCGCTTTCCCGATTTGAGTTGCCGGACTAGTCTTTCTGTCTCACGAGTCGAGAGTCCTTTGGCCAGGACTTGGCGCGCTGCGGCGATGATTTTCGGCGCGTGCTCTAATCCAAGGAGGGCCCTGGCCTGGCCTGCTGGGAGCTTACCGCGGGCCACCTCTTGCTGGACTTCTGCGGGGAGTAGAAGCAGGCGTATAGAGTTTGCTACGGCCGGGCGGCTCTTTCCTACCTTTGAAGCGGCCTCTTCCTGACCCCAGCCAAACTCCTCTTGAAGACGCTGGTAGGCGCGTGCCTCATCTATGGGGTTTAGGTCCTCGCGTTGGAGGTTCTCAATCAAGGCCAGCTGCAGCGACTCGGCATCGGTTGCTTCTCTGACGACGACCGGCACTTCCCTCAGTCCTGCCTTGACGGCTGCCTGTAAGCGGCGACCACCGGCGATCAGCTCGTATTTATCTTGTTTGAGGCGCACCAAGAGCGGCTCCAGAATTCCGTTGTCGCGGATGGAAGCCGTGAGTTCGTCGATCTTAATCTCGTCAATCGAGCGACGAGGCTGGAATGGGTTGGGGGAGATCTTGTCTGTCTCAACCAAGTGCTGTGTATCCCTGGGCCTTTTAATGTCAGGGATGAGGGCGTTTAACCCTCTACCCAGTCCTCTCTTCTCCACGTTGTTTTTCCTCCTTATTACGGATCAGTTCTCTAGCCAGCTCCATATAACCCTGTGCTCCAGTTGACCGGACGTCGTAGAGAAGGGCAGGTTTTGCGTGGCTCGGGCTCTCACTCAATCTCACATTTCGATGAATTACGGTTTGAAAGAGGCGATCTGAAAAGTGGCGCTTTACTTCCTCAGCCACTTGTTGGGAGAGGCGGTTGCGGCTGTCAAACATGGTGAGCACGATTCCCTCCAGGAAAAGCCCAGGGTTGAGGCTGTTTTTGACGAGCTCTAGGGTTTCCAGAATGGATGTTAACCCTTCAAGTGCGTAATATTCACACTGAAGGGGGATAAGGAGTGAATCTGCAGCGGTCAGTGCATTCAAGGTGAGAATACCCAGGGATGGCGGGCAATCGAGCAGAATATATTCATAGTCTCCCCGGACCATTTCGAGCGCCCTTTTAAGACGCCATTCCCTTCCCTCTTCGGTTACGAGCTCGATCTCTGCACCGATCAGATCTCTGTTGGCCGGGAGAATCGAGAGGCAGGAGAGCTCGCTTTTACAGAGGACTTCTGAGATGGGGCTAGCACCGATTAAGACATCGTAGAGGCTTCGCGTAATTTGCGCGCGATTAATCCCCAGTCCTGTTGAACTGTTTCCCTGGGGATCCACATCAACAAGAAGGGTTTTTTTCTCGGCCACGGCCAGAGAGGCGCCGAGGTTGACGGCCGTGGTTGTTTTTCCCACCCCGCCTTTTTGATTGGCTATTGCTATAATGGTTCCCAATAAGAAATCTCTTTAATATCAATAGGTTATACTAAATAAACTCTCTTTTATTTCTAGCATGTTAAAGAAAAATATGGAAGAAAAAAATGTTTCACGTGAAACATTTTAGTTTCTAAGAAAGTCATTCTTAGCGCGGCGAAGAATTCCTACTCTTGGCTCAGGGTAGGCTCCGCGAAGAATCTTGGCTTCAATGAAATCACCCACTGATGAGATTTTCGCTGTCTTCCTCTCCTCAGAATGGCACTTGCTGTGGCTTTTAGGGATCTCACGGTCATTTTTTGACATAGATCAGGAGCGTCCGTTTTTCGCCGCCTATTGGAAGGCTATAATGCTCCATCCGGCATTCGCTAAATCTTGCATTTGGGCACTTCATTTTCTTGCTTCCAAAAAGCCCTGCACCCGTCGGTCCGTGCATGATGAGGCTTTGGCCTCCGGTCGAGAGTAGAGGGAAGGATATTCGCAGGAAAAGGTCCGGGGAGCCAAGTGCTCGGGTTACTACCTCACTGAACAGGCCGATCTTATTCGTGTCGAGTTTTTCGGCTCTCTCCTCAACGACCTCCATGCCAACTAGATTGAGGCTTCGGATTACCTCTCTCATGAAATTAGCCTTCTTTCGTTGCGGTTCGACTAGTATGACCTCTTTTTTTGGAGAAATGATCTTCAAGGGAATACCGGGGAATCCTGCCCCACTTCCAACATCCATAAGTCGACCACTCGGACTAATAAAAGGGGCGATAGCTAGTGAATCAATAAAGTGGAGCCTGATTATGCGTGTGGGGCTTTTTATTGACGTGAGGTTGAACCGTGAGTTCCAAGTGAGGAGTAGTGAAAGATATGAGGAAAATGAATCGATTTGCTTCTGGGATAGTGTGAGTCCCAGGTATCTTGTGCCTTCGAGAAGGAGCTCGCGTCCCTCTCCAAATCCCGGATCGTTTTGTTTACTAGGCAAGCTTTTGCTTCTTCAGATAGACTGAAAGGAGAGAGACTGCTGCAGGTGTTATTCCCGGGATCCTGTAGGCCTGACCGAGTGAACGGGGGCGTACAACGCTGAGTTTTTCCCGTACCTCCCGGGATAGCCCATTTATCGTTGAGTAATCCATATCATCGGGTAGACGGACATCCTCCATCTTTTTGAATCGGGCAACCCCCTCGAGCTGTCGCTGAATATAGCCAGTATATTTTATTTGTAGCTCTGCATGAAGACTCAAAGCCGTGGAGGTGTCGGCGAGTTCGGGGGAAAAAGCGCAGAGATGGGAAAAGGATATTTCTGGCCGGCGCAGGAGCTGGGCAAGAGATGTCGGGGTGCGCAAAGGGGCTGACCCTATGGATTCCAGCTTTTGTTTTACCTCCATTGTGGGGTTGATGTGATTCCTGTCAAGGGTTCTCAGTATCTCTTCGATCTTCCGCTTTTTCTCCTGAGTGCGCCGGTAAGAATCCTGCGAAGCGAGACCGAGATGATAGCCTAATTCCGTTAAGCGCAAATCAGCATTGTCCTCTCGCAGGAGAAGACGGTACTCAGCTCGGGAGGTGAACATCCTGTAAGGCTCACCATCAGTTCCCTTCGTGACCAGATCATCGATGAGGACACCAATGTAGGCCTGGTCCCTCGATAGTATTAATGGGTTCTCTCCGCGTAAGCTGAGCACAGCGTTGATTCCGGCAATAATCCCCTGACTTGCGGCCTCCTCGTATCCTGTAGTCCCGTTGATCTGGCCTGCATGATAAAGTCCTTTTACGAGCTTCGTCTCTAGAGTCGGGTAGAGCTGTGTGGAGTCTACATAGTCGTACTCGATAGCATAGCCGGGTCGCATGATCTCAGCGTTCTCCAGCCCCACAATGGAGTGTACCATCTCCACCTGTACATCATGGGGAAGACTCGTGGAAAGCCCATTCGGATAGATTTCAGTGGTTTCATAACCTTCAGGCTCAAGAAATATCTGATGCCTCTCCTTATTTGCAAAACGGACGACCTTGTCTTCTATGGAAGGGCAGTAACGGGGTCCTCGGCTCTTGATGATACCGGAGTATATAGGTGAGCGATGTAGCGCTGAGCGGATTATCTCATGGGTCTTATTGTTCGTGTAGGTAATGTAGCAAGGAATCTGTTTCTGTCGTATGGCGGAAGTAGAGAAAGAGAACGGCGTTGGATTGTTATCTCCATGTTGAACGGTAAGTCGAGAATAGTCGAGAGAGCGCCTGTCGAGGCGAGGACACGTTCCGGTTTTTAGCCGGCCGATTTTGAAGCCCAACCGGGCAAGCGCTACGCTAAGTCCATGAACGGCAAAGTCCCCTGCCCTGCCAGCTGAATAGTTTCTGTCCCCCACATGAATGAGGCCCTTAAGGAAAGTGCCGGTGGTAAGGATCACCCTGTGGCCGTTGAAAACCTCACCGAGCTGGGTGTCCACTCCGTTTACCCGTCCGTTATTGACTAGAAGCTGCTCCACACTACCCTGCCGTAGGTTAAGATTAGGGCAGTTTTCAAGGACTCGCTTCATTCTTTGACGGTACAATGCCTTGTCTGCCTGGGCGCGAGATGCACGAACTGCAGGGCCTTTTTTTGTATTGAGAATACGGAACTGTATTCCAGTCTCGTCAATTGCCATTCCCATCTCACCCCCAAGGGCGTCAATCTCCTTTACGAGATGCCCCTTCCCAATTCCTCCTATTGCTGGATTGCACGACATCTGACCGATGTGGTCTAGGTTCAAAGTCAACATTAGTGTCCTGCACCCCATCCTTGCCGTTGCTAATGCAGCCTCGATGCCGGCGTGGCCGGCACCTACAACTATGACGTCGTAATCTCTTTTTTTATCCATAATTGTTTCACGTGAAACATTGTGTGTTTTATTTTTTAAGCTATTGTTTTATTTTATAAGATATTTATTTCCCTATGCAGAATTGACTAAAAATACGTTCTAAAATATCATTATTCGTAACGATTCCAATGATTTCTTCGAGATCATGCTGTGTTTCCTGGAGGTCCACCGCGACCATCTCCGGGGGCAACCCCATCCCTAATGCCTTGTGGGCTTCGGTGAGATTTTTTTCCGATCTTTCTAGAGCTGCCTTATGACGCAGGTTGGTTACTACAATTGATGGCTCACTCTGCGTCCCAAGGAAAAGCCTATTCAGGGCCTGTTTGAGGTCATCCAACCCCCTCCCCTCTTTTGCCGAAACCGAGATTATTTCTTTATCGGGTGCCACGCACGTAACCTCTTTGGTATCTAATTTTTGGTGAAGATCGATTTTGTTTATGACAACAACGCCTTTTTTTTCTCTTGCTTCAACTAAAATTGAGGCGTCTTGCGGTGTAATGGGGAAAGAGCCATCTAACACCACTACGACCCCCTGAGCCTCCTTTAGCTTTTTCAATGAAAAATCGACCCCCATCCTTTCCACCTCGTCCCTGCCCTCGCATATGCCCGCGGTATCCCACAGAACGACCGGGAGACCACCCAGGTTAACGGTTTCCTCGATAAAGTCCCTGGTGGTCCCTGGCACGGGAGTGACAATTGCCCGCTCTTCGCCTAAGAGTGCGTTAAGGAGACTCGATTTACCCACATTGGGCCGGCCTGCAATGCATATCCTGACTCCTTCACGAAATAGCCTACCCCAGTCATAGGTAGCAATAAGTCCAGAGATCTTCTTCTTCAAGGTCTCGACCTTGGCGGTAAGCTCCTCCCGATGGAGCAGCTCGATCTCCTCCTCGGGAAAATCGATCGCCGCCTCCACCTGAACCAGGATATCAACCAGCTCTTCGCGCAGCTCCCCTACCCACTTGGAGAGCTCTCCGCGAACCTGCGCTAGGGCCAGGCGCATCCCCTTATCAGTCCGGGCCCGGATGAGGTCGAGGACACCTTCTGCCTGAGCAAGATCCAGGCGACCGTTTAAAAACCCCCTTTTTGTGAACTCGCCCTGTTCCGCATGGCGCGCACCTAAGGAGAGGATAAGGCGCAAGACCTCACGCACCAAATAGGGACCACCATGGCAATGCACTTCCACCACGTCCTCGCCCGTGTAACTGTGGGGCTTGCGCATCAGTGTTAGTAGGACTTCATCCAGGGCCTCTCCGCTTTTAGGTTCCCGGATGATGCCATGGTGGAGGGTATGGGAACGCAGGGAGCCATTTCTACCGCCGCTACGGGCAAAGATCTCTCTGGCAATACGCTCTGCCTGAGGACCACTAATCCGTACGATTGCTACCCCACCTTCTCCCACGGGCGTGGCGACTGCTGCTATAGTGTCTTCTTTGTACATGCGGAAGCAGTCTCATCTTAACAACTTCTGTTTTGAAGGCAACCGAAGGGTTCGCCCATTTCGCCGGAAGATGTGAGGCACGATTGCGAAAAGTAATAGCTCAGAGCAAGCCGAGGGGGCCTGCCCGTTCGGCTGTCCTCGACCCTGAGTGCTCCTCGACCTGAGCTCAGAGCCGAAGGTCGGACCGAAGGGAGCTCACGGTGAAGCCCTCAGAGAGAGCCAATGGGCCTCTGCTTGTCTGTTCCCAAATACCTAGTCTGACCTGCCTACTCTCTATGAGATCGTTGAGTGTCGGATGTCTTATATTAGTCAGGTAACGAAAGCTTCAAACGATGTGTGCGCTTTCTCCCCACTTTTCACCACACTTTTTGACCTAGAGCCAGGATATGATTGACAGATCGAGAGTGTGGTTCCTATAATCCTGAGATATGAAGAGCGATGTGGTGATTCCTCGTCTTGGATCGAGCGACGAAAGCGATGATGTGAAGCTCGTGCGCTGGATCAAGCAGGTAGGCGCAAGTGTTCAAAAGGGGGAGTCCCTTCTAGAGGTTGAAACGGATAAGGTCAACGTGGAAATCGAGGCGCCTGATTCAGGACTTCTCGTTGAGACACTCGCCAAAGAGGGTGAGGTTGTTAAATTTAACTCTGTAGTCGCCATTATTGAAAACAACGATTAAAGAAAACTCTTTCTGTTATAAATCTGTATTCCTCTTTCTCTTTTTTTCTTTGTTCCCGTCTGCCCCCGGTGCCTTGTCCCGAGAGGCCCCTTTTGTTTCTCGGAAGCTTCACTGGGCGGTTACGGAGAAAAAGTTTGAACTCGCCATGGAGCGGTTGCGTGTGGGGAAAAAAGCCCGTCGCCGTATACCGGTCATCCTCAGCCACGGTTTTCTAGTAAACAGCCGCTTTCTGAACCTCGATAGCGACCACAGCCTTGCCGAATACCTGGCTCAGGAGGGATTTGACGTGTGGAATCTTTCACTTCGGGGTACTGGCCGGAGCCTTAATCCTCTAAGGGGTGGACCTAAGAGTTGGACACTTGACGATATGATCGGTGAGGATTTGTCAACAGTGATCCGCTATGTCCGGAAGGAAAGCGGTAGCTCCAAAGTAAGTTGGGTCGGTTACGAGATGGGTGGGCTTCTCATGTATGGATATCTGGAAAAGAAAGGGCGGTCAGGCCTTGCGTCATTTGTGACCATCGGAGCCCCTGCTATTTTTAATCGCCCCGAGCAGGAGCCGATGAAAAGGCTCCTTAAGCTCGAGGAAAACCCCACCTTGAGGAAGATATTTCTTTACCTGGACGGCCCTTTTCTTGGGAGGCTTCTTCTCCCTCTCCTCCCCAAGCTCGAAAAGCATTTTTATAACCCGGAAAATATCGACAAGGAAATCAAGGTAAAATTCCTTGAGACGGCCCTAGCCCCTATCAATCCAGGGGTTCTGGATCATCTTTTGCAGATGATACGTGTGGGTGAGTTTGTCTCGGCCAAAGGGGATTTCAACTATCGAAAGAAACTTGCTAAGGTTCGCGTCCCAGTCCTTCTAATTGGGGGAGAAAAAGATTACCTGGCTCCTCCTAAGGCCCTCAGGACCACGCACCGTGCATTGGGTTCAAAAGATCGCACGCTGAGGATTTTCGGCTCTCGCTCGAAGGATCCAATAAAGTATGGTCACTTCGACCTGATTTTGGGTAAAAAGGCCAGGGAAGAGGTCTTTCCCGTGATCGGGAAATGGCTTAAGCGGAGAGATAAACGATAGTGGTGGCGCAGGATCGTTTCTCCTCAATCCTCTACCGAACCTGTCTTCTTGGCTGTTTCCTGGGTCTTGCTGCTACGGTTTATTTCCTTGCCGGTCTGAGTGGTTACATAGGAAATCCTCTGCTGAACGTTGCCACGGCTGCTGCACTTCTCCTGGTGGCACTCTTTTTTCTTGCTGTTTTTTTCCTCCAGATGTGGGTCAAGAGCTGGCTAGGGTGTGCCCTTTGGGTCCTGATCCTGGTGGTTCTTCTGGCTGAGGTTGTCTTAGGGCTTGTTCCTCCAGTGGCGAGAGACGAGCTGACCCATCACCTGGCTATACCGAAGCTCTATGTAAATTCCGGGAGGATCTTAGAGGTTCCTTTCGCCCCGTACTCTTATTACCCCATGCTCCTCGACATGCTTTACACGCCGTTTGTGAAGTGGGGCTGGGATTCGGTCCCGAAACTCGTCCACGGGCTTTTTGGTTTTCTTACAGGGCTTTTGCTGTACTCCTATCTTGCTCGGCGGCTTAGTCCGGTCTACGGCCTCCTGGGTTTTTTATTTTTCATCTCTACGCCGGCTGTTCTTCGGCTCAGTAATTGGGCCTATGTGGATCTGGGGCTTGTGTTTTATTCAACGGCCTCTTTGCTTTGTCTTCTCTCGTGGAGGGAGTCGGGTTATTCTAACCGATGGCTAATTCTGGCCGCCCTGTCATCGGGGTTCGCCCTTGCCACCAAGCCTAATGCCCTTCTTGTCTTTATGCTTCTTTTTTCCCTTCTGGTCTTCCACATTGGAAGAGAAAAAGAGAGAGGGATAGGGCAGAAGTCGTCCTGGATATTTCTGTTTTTTATCTTTGCCCTTCTCCCACTCAGCCCGTGGCTTTTGAAGAATATGCATCAGACTGGAAATCCCTTTTTTCCCTTTTTCGCCGGTCTTTTCAGTAGTACCGGGGGTGGGAGTGGGTTGGGGGGTGGCGCTCTTGGAATTTTTACCAAACGCCATCTCTTTTACGGTGAAGATGGCTGGTGGATTGCTGCATTGCCCCTGCGGGTCTTTTTTTCTGGCGAACTGATCGAGGGACTGCTTCCTGTACAATGGGGTTCGATGGTTGCCAACATCGGCGGGCGAGACGATTCTGCGCAGTACTTCGATGGTGTCCTTAATCCCATCTTGATATTGTTTCTCCCGTGGGCCTTCAAGGGGAAGTGGGTGGAAGATAAGAAATTTCTCTTCGGCTTTGCCATTTTCTTTCTCCTCTATGCCCTCTTTCTTGTGGATCTTCGCATCCGCTATATTCTCCCCATCGTGCCTCCGTTAGTTATTCTTCTTGTTTACGGCATACATAATATCTATTTGAGAATAGTCCACCCTTCCCTGCTGGTTGGAGCGGTCCTCCTATTGGTGGCACTAAACGGCGTCTATTTCTGGAATTACTTTCATTCGGTCTCGCCGGTGAAGTTCCTTAGAGGGAAAGAGAGTCGAGAGAGCTATCTGACGCGGATGCTGCCGGACTATCCAGCCATCCAGTACATTAATCAGAATCTCCCTTCCACGGCTAGGGTCTATTTTATCTTAATGGGCAGAAGGGCGTATTATTCTCAGCGGGATTATTATCACGACTCTGGAGATAATCCGTGGTACCTCATGTGGATGATTGAGAACTCTCAAAGTGAGGAGGGGATTGTGGAGAAGCTCAGAGAGAAGGGCCTGACTCATCTGTTGGTCCGTGAAGACCTCCTGAAAGGATTTTTGCGGGGCAATCTCGTTGCAGAGAAACAGAGGGTCTGGGATTCCTTTGTCTTCAACCACCTCAAGGGACTCTTTAGAGATCGACGATATTCAGTTTACCAGATCAATGGCTAAGCGCTGCGAGATTTCCGTTGTCCTGCCGGTATTCAATGAGGCCCAAAACCTGGGACGACTCCTGGATCGGCTGCAATCTTTGGAGCTTCCAGACTCAGAGGTCATTGTGGTGGATGACGGCTCCACGGACGGGAGCGGTGAGATAGCAGAAAAGAGAGGTGTCAGGCTCGTCCGCCACCCTTACAACATCGGAAACGGGGCAGCTATCAAGAGTGGAATCAGGGCTGCGCGCGGGAGGCTATTAGTCCTGATGGATGGAGACGGGCAGCACCAGCCCGAAGAGATACCCGCTCTTCTGGCAGAGGCCCATCGCTACGATATGGTGGTAGGGGCACGAGGCAAGGGGTCCAGACTGCGCTTCCATCGATATGTTGCCAATTTGATTTACAACGCCCTTGCCTCTTACGTGACGAGGTTTAAGGTGGAGGACCTGACCTCCGGTTTTCGTGTCATTGCCCGTGAAGATGCAATGAGATTCATCGATCTCCTCCCCAATACCTTCTCATACCCTTCAACCCTCACCCTGGCGTTTCTCCGCTCTGGACTCACGATTAAGTACGTGCCGATTAAGACCTTGTACAGGAGCGGTCAAAGCAAGATCAGCCTGATTACGGATGGAATTAGGTTCCTGCTGATCATCACCCGGATTACAACGCTCTTCTCGCCCTTCCGGGTGTTTCTACCCGTGAGTGTTTTTTTCTTCACTACCGGAATTGGTAATTACCTGTATACCTACATCACCCAGAAGCGCTTCACCAACATGACCGTTTTTCTTCTAACCACGGCTGTCATCATATTTATGCTGGGCTTGATCTCGGAGCAAATCGCCCTTTTGAGAATGGAGCGCCGATCGTCTTTTCCTACCTCTAGGTCGGACGGAGGGGGTAAGTGATTCCCCTGAAGCCTCGAAGCTGTCAACCGGGTTTGGCGCTGGGTCACCGGCTTTATGAGTCGTGAGGGTCCGTCAATCACCTTACTTTCTCTTAACCCTTATGACCCAATCTGTGGTCGGTGCGACTGCTCTTTTGTTCAGTACCCGATGGGGTATCGGTCTCAGCCCGGACTCGGTTGTCTATTTTGCTAGCGCCCGAACCCTCTTAAGTGGCTACGGGCTAAGCGATTCATTCACCGCCGGCGAATTCTTGCCCTTGACCCATTGTCCGCCTCTGTTTTCTGCAGGGCTTGCTGGCCCCGCAGGGTGAGCATCTGGGCGTCTCCCGGTCCAACGCCAACTATAGTGATGGACGCGGAAATGGACGCGATACTCGATGTATCTCTTTTTTCACCAGTCATTATCGGCCAGGTTCAAAATAACTTTAAGATTACTCTCAGACGGTATTCTCGATCATAGTGTTCACTGCCAAACACCGGGGCAAATAAAAAATCCCCCAGCTCCATCAACGCCGGGGGACGAGGAAAATTTCAGCATATCGGTGTCAGCCACATGGGCACGCACCGCACCGGAACCTTTCTGTTCAGCGCAGACTAGAGCTCCGCCTTCCCGGGCAGGATTCCTGGCTCACGGGACGATTTAAGGCCTGGTACAACGGGCATCTGCCAAACGGTATGCCCGAA
>JACZXR010000310.1 GCA_022571535.1 Deltaproteobacteria bacterium
GTTTAATGAGCATATTTATTAAGTTTCTCAAAATTTTTTAGCTTTCCGCTTCCTAAGGTCCTTAAGATTATTATGAGGATATTCGTAATCTTTGGGTGCAAGTGAAATTGATTTTTTCAGAAACTGCTCGGCCTCTTCAAATTTCCCTGCTTCAAGTAATGAATATCCAAGATCGTTTAGATGCTTGTAATTATTCGGTTCCACCACAACAGCGTATCTATGTTTTTTAACTGAATCCATATAGCGCCCAAGTTTGCCCAAGCAATATCCTGAGCCAATTAAGTACAATGCATTATTCGGAAATGCTTTCTCAGCGGCAGTATACAGAATCAGCCCATTATCAAAATCAACATTATCAATTAGAAAATCGCCTGCTTTATCAATTATTGTACTCAGTTCCTCTGTATCTTTAGGTAGTTTAGTAAGAGTCAAAAATAAATCCATGGATTCTTTTATACGTCCAACCTGATATTCTATCGATCCAACAGTGAGAATAGCAGGTGCATAAAGTGGATCTATGGCTAGTGAAATGACACCTGATGGCCAATACGATCTTCCAAATCCTTCTTTCCCAGTTTTTGCTAGTGCATCTTTAAAAAACCCGTTAGCAATCTCCGAGTGATATTCCCAATCTGCTGCCATTCTCCGTTCTAATTTTGATTTTGAAGCGTAGTCGCGCCGAATATTTGAAAGTTCCTTATCCTTTTTTACAAGAGTTGAGAACGGTAGTTTCTGAAAACTTTTATTTCCATCTGATTTGCTATTTACCATATATTCAATTTCTTAAATTCTTAAGAATATAATTATAAATGAGCCGTTTAGACGGTTCCATTGCTGGCGGCCTATCCCAGACAGCTTTCATCTGTTTAGGGCAAATTTGTTTCAGAATATCCATTATTTAGAGAAAGTCTGTCAAGTGATCGGTGGAAGGAATTGTCGCCGCTTGGTAGCCTATTATGGGTTGTGCTTGCCTTAGATTGGACAGTAGGACTGTTTTTGTGCATTATCGGCTTCACCCTTAAAGACCAAGCTGCAATCCACCGTTCGGGCCCAGGAGCTGACTCTGACCACCTACACCGACAAATGGGCGCTCGTGATCCCCGTCTACGACACACCGACGCTCATAAAAGGTGATTGGATATTCAATCCGGAAGGGATGGCCATAAAGAGATTTTCAACAGAAATTGGCCTGGCCTGTTTGGCAGTTGTTTCTTCTTGCTCGCGCCCTGCGCTTAGCGCTTTGCCCTCTGCACCTTACGTCCTGGCTCCCCTTTCTTGAAGGGATTGAACAAGCCGTTCCCAACCAACAACCGTAGAGTTGATCACTTTATAAGTTGCTATCTTGCAAGCCTGACCCAATTTTTGATATTTTATAATCGGAACCGATGCAGTAGAAGTTGATTAACCATCCTTTCGTAAGTAAATCCTTATGGACGAGATGCGAAAAATCGTTGCCGGGTACGCGACGATAGGACAGGGCGCGGGTCCCATGATCGTGACCGAGCGGGCGGGCCTGTTCCGCAAATATGGTCTCGACGTGGCGACCCGACTTATGGAGGGAGGCAAAGGTGTGGCGCGCGGCCTGATGGCCGGCGAGATCCAATTGGGGAACTTGGCCGCTCCTGCGCTTCTCAAGGCGGGTGCGGTGGAGGGGACCGACCTGGTTTTCTTAACGGGCGGGATCAATCAGCAGTTTTTGATGTCTCGTGCCGGGATTAAAAGCCGTGAGCAGTTGGCGGGCGGCAGAGTGGGCCTGGTCGGCGACGGCTCGGTCAATGACGTCTTTGCCTATTTCGCGGCCGATAAGCTTGAAGAGCAAGGCGTGCGCGGGATACGGCTGGTTCCTATCCCTAGCAGGGGCCGTGAGGTCTTGAATCATCTCGTGCGCGGGGACTTGGAGGCCGCGGTGATCACGCCCCCGGAAGCGATCGATGCCAAAAGAGCGGGGTGTCATTTTCTCATCGATTTTGCCGATTACGGCCTCAACTATGCTTTGGGAGGAATCGCGGTGCGCCGCTCCTTCATGGACGACAACCCGGAAACCGTGAGGAAGTTCGTTCGGGCCTATGTCGAGGGAATGCACCGCTACCGCACCGACCGCGACTTCACGGTGCAAGTTCAGCAGGACTACAGCGGGATTTCCGACCGTTCTATCGCCGAGGAGACCTACGATCTCACCCAACCGGGAATGCCCCGCGTTCCCTACCCGGTCATCCCCGCTCTAGCCACCGCATTGAAAGTGATGGCGCGGAAAACCCCCGCATGCGCGAAAGCCGACGCTCATCAATTTGTCGATGACCGTATCATCAGAGAACTCGACGAAGCCGGTTTTATCGATTCGCTGTACGGACGTTGAGCTTCTTCGCTTATCGGCAAAACGGGGCAATGTCTAATCTTGCCGTCTCGGAAGTCTGAGGAAAAGGGGACTGTCCCTTTTTCTCCCTTCTCCTCCCAACTCCCTCATCGCCTTCTTACCTCTCTCCCACTAAAATAAATGGCGCCCAGAAAAACGGATGCTCATAACCCTCACTAGTAGGTCTATGCGTGCCAGCCGCAAGGCCTCCAGCCTGTCCTTGCCCTCCCTGATGTATGAGATTAGTCGCGCTTGTGAATCCGGAAAGGCCCTGGTTCCCGGGGCCTTCCCTTTCCTCAGCAGAAATCCCGGTATCCACTTCTCTATCCCCTCCTCCCGGCCAGGACTATTGTGAAAATAGCGAAATGGGTGAGAAATGGGGGTACAGACAGTGGTACTATTTGGGAACTCAGGAGAAGACATGAACTCAATAATCGCTATTCATCCTTACAAAAATGAAGGGCTCTGGGTCTTTGACGACGACAGCGTTGGTCTCTTGAGAGAGCCGTTTGTAAGTGGCGCAGACGCCATTATAGAGCGACTGGTGGAAGGTATCCCGAACGCCGAGCAGGGATTTACACTTCTTTTCTCAGCATCTGCATTTCCGGGATATCAGGCAGAGCTCGAATGGCGCCGGGAAGATATGGGTGGTAACTGGTACTACAGCCCTGCTCTAGACATCGAGGGTTGGCTGTGCCCGGCGTTATTCAACTATTTTAAGCAAGCACCAAAGAAAATCTATGTCCAATGTATGCCCAAGCGACCTTGAGTCTATTAGCCAGAATGAGCAAACTGCATCACATCGTCTATGTCATTGAGCTGGATCCATCAGTACTCAGTGACAAGAAGTTCCGGGCAGCGAACCCACATCACAATCCTAGCCTGCCATGTTTGTACGTGGGCAGCACAGGCCTTACAGCCAAAGAGCGCTTTAAGAATCACCGTAACGGTCACAAGTCAAACAAGTACGTATGCAACCATGGCATCAAATTGTTGCCCAAAATGTATGAGCAATACCCGGCGATGACCTGGGAAGATGCGGTGGAAAAGGAACAAGAATTAGCCAAAGAGCTTCGTGGCAAAGGCTACGCTGTCTGGCAGCACTAGCGGGTCGTCTTCTAACATGTAACCGCAAAAAAGAATCTCTACGGCAACATGCACGAAAAGTTAAAGGCTCCTGACTCTTTTTCTCTGGAGAATCGCAAATATCACGCCTGACTCCCAACATGACATGATGCAGGACACCTGGAGCATCCAAGCGGGGGGCACAAGGCATGATAGTGATTTTGGAATAAGGTCATAAAAGTCGCAACGTCCCCTAAGACTGGATCTGGCTAAGGACAAAGGCCGAAAGATGGTCCCACGCGTAGCGGATGAGCTGCGACTTGAGATCGTGGTCTGATTGGTTTCTGGGTCCTGCAGGCAGAGAATCGATCTATCTTCTTTCTCCACTGCAATATCGGAGCGGGTGAGATAGCCGGTGCCCGGCTTTGATCCCTTGGTCCATCGCGCCTATGCCTTCTTTCCCATCTGTCACGCCCGGAACCGTCGCGCCTACAAGGCGAAGTAATTCAACCTAGTCAACAACGTCCCAAGGATAATCGGACTAACCGACTGCGTTCAGGACTTTC
>JACZXR010000012.1 GCA_022571535.1 Deltaproteobacteria bacterium
CGACTAGTTACATATTTCCAGGGCACTCAGCGCGACCACCTTGGCGCAGTTCACAAGGTCTTCACCCCGATCCGAAAAAACAATCGAGGCATTTTCGGTTTTGGACACCATATGACAGGAGTTACCGACATTTTGATCTTCAGCCTGCAATTATACTAGAGGTGAGTTGTCGATTCACGGTAAAAGCAGCTCTTTGGCGAGGCCTGATGCTCATCAGGGACTATTTCACGAGCGGAATAATTTCGGATCGGGGTTAGAATCACAAATTCAGGGAAACAAAATTGAACCCCAGAAGGTCATTATTGGTCACGGACTTAGAGAAGGGTACGTAAGCCTAGACTGTTGCTGGCTTTAAGTTATGGAAATTATTAAGGACCACAAGGTAATGGAACCTAAAAGTTTATCCCAAACCAAGTGGCCCGACTCTTGCTGCATTCTTCATGCAAATGCATATTCTATCTGGCAAAGTTCTCATTGTTGAGGATCATTTGGATTCCCTTGAAATCCTGAAGCTACAGCTTCAGGCCCTGGGTTATGAAGTCGCGGTGGCAACAAGCGGCGAGGAAGCACTTGAGAAAGCCCTTACTGAAGCTCCCGATATCATCATCATGGACCTCGGACTTCCGGGGATGAGTGGAATAGAAGCAACCGCGAAGCTAAAGGAGAACACTAAAACCACAAAATTGCCTGTCCTGGCCTATACCGCTTGGAGAGAAGATCTATACCGAGAGAAAACTAAACAAGCTGGAATGGTAGCATACCTAACTAAACCTGCTCAATCTCAAGTGATCAACGAGGTAATTCAAAGAGTATTCCAGACCACGCCTCAAAACTGACCCCCCTGCTTTTTCACTGTCTCGAAAATCCGCTGCTGTAATACGGGCAACTTAGCCACCTCGGGTTACCTGTAACCATTTGGTTTTCAAAACCCCCTGAAGGACCCTTATCAGGAAGGACTCGCGGCGCGATAAATTCTGGCATAAATCCCAGAGCCCTCGGAGTTGTTGATAAATTTGGATAAAAGATATGGTCGGGGTGACTGGATTTGAACCCGGACAGGCAGAAGAAGCATAGGATAGGAAAAAGCCGATACCCCCGGAAATAGCACCTAGGGGTGCTCATCCTGAGCTAGAAATGGCATTCACCACAAACACCCTCTCCCTAGTCGTTAACGCTCAGGAGTTAGGAGGTATCCGTCTTTTAGGCCCGATCAGACGCAACTCATAAAATGTCAATTCTTATAGGGCTCAGAACCGCTCTGGGCCTGGCTTTGCTCGGTGTTAGATCGCCAGGATGCAATTATTAGTGATCGTAAGATATTGTGACATATCAATCGCCACCGCAGCCCCATCAGACAGCTTAAGCCCTCTCGTGCCGCGTCACTATAATTATGCAATTATCAATAGTGTGCTATTCAGTGCCATCTTGGACGACTAAATCGCTCCTGAGGGCCAATGTTTATTGGCTTTCAGCGGTGTACGATGTCTCATTTCTTGCGTAAATTTATACCTGCAAAAATTGGTAGGTTTTCCGTTTGTCAGATTATGGAGTCCTAACCTCGACGGAGATCACAATGCCTCGACCACCACGCGACCTCAGACCCGACCATTGCTACCACATCACCACTCGCTGCAATGGCCGCGAGTTTCGGCTCACCGCTATCGGATCGCCCCATCGACATGGACTGCTGCTCGCTGGGGAATACGCTCAATCTCTGGTCCCGCCTTGCTGCAAATTGAGCCATATCTGCGGACCGGTGCCAAAATACTCGCTAAGCCGTAAGGCCTTGCCCGCTGTAGGGAGGGACTTTCCGCTCCGCTACTCGATGGCACAGGTAGTCGGGATTTTGAAGAGCACCTCGGTCAGTCAGAGGTTCGAGGAGTTTCTGAAGATCACGAAGCAGCTGTGTTTGCGGGAGTTATGAGAAGAGGCTACTATACCCAGACAGTGAGGGACAAGGCGACCCCAGCAGTGACTCGCCCCTTCCTTCGGCATCATAAAGCAGATTGGACGGCTCGGTGAAATTCACACATAAGTCAGCCAAGAAAATTTTTCACTTCATCATGATCAAGCCGTCTCATTATGACGATGATGGTTATGTCATTCAGTGGGTCCGTTCCTCAATTCCATCGAACACTCTTGCAGCCCTGTATAGTCTGGCTCAGGACTGCGCCAAACGACATATCCTCGGTGAGGATGTTCAGATTCATTTGAGCGCTTACGATGAAACCAATACTCGCATCAAAATTAAGCAGCTGGTCCGATTGATACGGAAATCCGGCGGTCGTGGCCTGGTGGCCCTGGCCGGCGTACAAGCCAATCAATTCCCTAGAGCAGTGGACATGGGCCGTCAGTTTCGCGCTGAGAATATTCAGGTTTGCATCGGCGGCTTTCATGTGAGCGGCTGCCTTGCCATGTTGCCGAAGATCCCGCCGGACTTTCAGGATGCTATGGATCTGGGCATTTCACTCTTTGCGGGTGAACTTGAGAATCGTTTGGAACTCCTCCTCCAGGACGCCTTTCGCCAGGAATTAAAACCTCTGTATAACTATTTGCTAGACCTCCCCAGCTTGGAAGGCGTGCCTGGGCCCTATCTTCCATCTTCACTCCTCAAGAGGACGGCGGGCACACGGACCAGCTTTGACGCAGGGCGCGGATGCCCGTTTCAATGCAGTTTCTGCACCATTATCAACGTTCAGGGACGAAAATCGCGTTATCGTACTCCAGATGATCTGGAAGAAATTGTGCGAGTCAATGTAGCGCAGGGTGTTACAAAGTTCTTCATCACCGACGACAACCTTGCCCGTAACAAGAATTGGGAGGTTCTTTTTGACCGCCTTATCCTACTGCGTGAGGTAGAAGGGCTGGAGATGACCTTCACCATACAGGTAGATACTCTGAGCCATAAAATTCCGAGGTTTATTGAGAAAGCGGGCCGTGCGGGTGTAAAGCGGGTATTTATCGGCCTGGAAAGCATAAATCCGCAATCCTTGGCAGGAGCACAAAAAAGGCAAAATCGAATCACAGAGTACCGTTCCTTGTTCCAGGCATGGCATAGTATCGGCGCCCACACTTTCGCTGGTTATATACTTGGCTTCCCCGAGGATACGCCCGAGACCATCTTGCGAGACATCAAAATCATTCAGCGAGAATTGCCCGTCGATCTACTGGAGTTCTTTATTCTCACGCCGCTTCCTGGCTCCCAAGATCACAAGATTCTTTATCAGCAGGGAGTGGCGATGGAATCTGATATGAACAAATATGATACGGTACACGTGACCACCGACCATCCGAGAATGTCCAGGGAAGAATGGCAAGACATTTACCGTAAAGCTTGGGATGCGTATTACACACCCGAACACGTAGAAACCATCATACGCCGGGCGAAAAAGTGGGGCTTCGAGCCGAGAAAAATGATGTTTATGTTGCTTTCTTTTTATGCCTGTGTCCGTTTTGAACAGGTACACCCACTTGAGGGTGGAATTTTCCGGCGTAAGTACAGGAAGGATCGGCGATGCGGAATGCCTTTTGAACATCCGTTGGTTTTCTATCGCCGTTTTGTCTGGGAAACACTAGACAAGTACACCCGATTCCTGGCAATGACCCTACGATATCTGCGCATACTCCGTCGTGTGGAGAAAGGCACGTCACAGCCTGATCTCATAGATATCGCGATGGACCCCGTACGCCACAGCGAATGGGCCACACTTGATCTATTCACGGTGACGGATGCAGCCAGGACCGCAGCGAGCAGGGCGGCAAGACCGAAGAGACCGACGCACCCAGCGCTCGATACCGGCGTTCATCGAGCAGATGAAGCAAGCACGCCTGGGTCTTGAACGACAGCCTGTCGTTCTCGCCGATGAACAGCGTGCCTCCGACGGCCCGTACGCGCAGGCCCATAGTGGACATTCTCTCCTCGTAGTGCTCCTTTGCTGGTGTATATGATTTGTCTCTTTTTTAGAGAAATGACAGGAATTTGTTTTTGAGACATCGTCCCTGAGGGCTGGAAATTTCCTCTGGCAACCACTGCCAGACTGCAATCGAGAACTCCAAGAGGCTATCAGGGAAGTGGATCGGATTGTGGCGGGAGATTATCCGATAATGTGCAATTACGTCAAACCGACTGACAGGACCCGTAAAGTCTGCAACAAGGCCTGTTCCACAGCATAGCGGACCTTAATTTTACCACAGGACGCTATTAATCGATGCATGAATTGAGCCCTACGGACCGACACCTCACTATAGTCTAAAAATTAGACTCGCAGCAACGCGCTCACCGTGCTCGTGAAACACCTGGGAATACCGTGCAATAGCGAGAGATACGGAGACGCAGAGAGGGGTATGGTGCGTGACCGTGTATTCAAACAATATCGGGCAGAATAAACGAAGCCACTTCGCTGGCGGGGTTTTAACCCCGCCCTTGACCAAAGGGGATGCTAACGCCCCCTTTGGAAACCCCATAAAAAGGTTCCACGCTGCAAGCAACGTGGTTACCGTTAAATTTACCTAAAGGAAGAGAAGGAACTATCTCCTAAGAGTTGCTGTAACATCATAGATGGAAGTTTCAGGGCCATGTATCGGGATGCCAGAAAGCGACCTAAGTCCGACCTGGACAAAGACCCCTTTGCGGATATGGATTGGCCACGGAAAAGCCAACCCAAGCCGGACCCGTTTACAGATGAAGAACGGGACAAGATCCTGAAGCACTTTAAGAATAAGAACCCTTTCTATTACCCATTTGTATTTACTCAGTTCTGGACCGGGATGCGCCCGTCGGAAGCGTTAGCCCTCAGATGGGGGGATATAGATCTAAAGGCAGGGAAAGCCTCAATCACTAAATCCTGGTACTACGGAGCAGAGAACCCTACCAAGACGGAAGCCAGCGAGAGGGAAGCAAGCCTTCTTCCTACGGTTGTGGACGTGCTCAGAGCCGTAAAGCCCCTTCACGTAACCGAAGACGATCATGTCTTTAGGAATAGACAGGGAAGCCCCATAAACGAGATAAATGGCGCAAGAAGCACTGGTTCAATGCTTTGAGGGCCTTATCCATTCGGGAGAGGAAGTTTTACGCAACAAGACACACCTACATCTCAGTGGCTTTGAGTGCAGGGGTCAATACAAAGTGGCTGCAGAGCAATGCGGGACCTCTGTGGCGATGATCGAGAAACACTATGGTAGGTACATCAAGGGCGATGGAGATGCCCCGTTAAGGGACCTCTTAGGGGCCAAAAGTGAAACTTTGGGTGAAACCCTCTTAACTGTGACTCGGGGAAAACGAAGGCAAGTGGCTGGAAATTCAAGAGAAGAGAGATGGTCGGGGCGACTGGATTTGAACCAGCGACTTCACGGTCCCGAACCGTGCGCTCTACCAAGCTGAGCCACGCCCCGACACAAGCCAAACTATCATATTGAGGAGGGAAAACAACATGGATCAGAGGCCTTCTGCGGCTTTTCTCATCTTCCCGATAGTTTCGGCGTAGTTAGGAGTCTTAAAGATGCCGGATCCAGATACAATCACCTCGGCCCCTGCCCGGAGTACGTGGGAAATATTGTCGGTTTTTATACCCCCGTCCGCCTCTATAAGAATCGGCAGGCCCTTCTTCCTGACGAGATCCCGAGCTCTTGCGATTTTAGGAAGAACCTCTTCAATAAATGCTTGGCCTCCAAAGCCCGGGAAAACGGTCATCATGAGGATCATGTCGATGTCATCCAAGTTACCTTCAACCCTATCCAGATCGACGTCAGGGTTAACCGCAATAGATGCACGAGCCCCGAGCTCACGTATTCTCCTAAGGCTTGTCTTGAGATCCTTGCAGGTCTCAGGATGGACCGAAATCCAGTTTGCGCCCGCCTTGATGAACTCCGGGACATACTTGTCAGGATCGCTGATCATCAGATGAACATCCAGCGGCAAATCCGTCGCCTTGCGTATCCATTCTACGACAATAGGACCAATAGTGATGTTCGGAACGTAGTGGCCATCCATGACGTCGAGATGGAGCCAGTCAGCACCGGCCCTCTGGACGGCCTGAATTTCGTCCGCCAGGCGACTAAAATCAGCGGACAGGATGGACGGAGCAATCTTTATCGAACCCACCTATTCTACCTTTCTCATCCGTGCAGCAAAAAAGCCATCGGTGTTATGTTTGTAGGGCAGCGCAAGAAAAAAATTCCCGAACGAGAGTTCTCGGGCCTCTTGGGGAAGATGTTGACCTGCGTCCTCCAAGACAAAATCTCTTTGACAGTCAAGAAAATCCTCCACAACCCCTTCGTTCTCCTCTCGCGTTAGGGTGCAGGTTGCGTAGACCAGGGTCCCCCCTGATTTGACATAAGGGCAGATCCCCCTGCGTATCTTTTTCTGTAGCCTGCTAAGGCGCGATATATCTTCCTCGCCTCTGTGCCACTTGGCCTCGGGGTGGGAGCGCAATGTTCCCAGACCGCTGCAAGGGGCATCAACCAGGATGCGATCGTAAGGGCCAGCCAACGGTCCCTCCAATCCGTTGGTTACATCGGCTAGGTAATACCGAGCCGATGTAATACCCAACCTTTGCACATTTTTCTTTACCTTCTCAAGTCCCCTGGTAGAGATGTCTGTAGCTACAATTTCCCCTTCATCACCCATCAGCTCCGCAAGGTGAGTGGATTTGCCTCCGGGCGCTGCACAGGCATCCAGGATGCGCTCCCCAGGTTTGGGATCCAGCAGGTAACCGACCAACTGTGAGGCCTCCCCCTGAACTTGAAAGAGACCTTCGTGGAATCCGCTGAGCCGATCCACGGGAGATGATCCTCTTACCTGTATCCCCTGCGGGGACCACGACGTAGGTGCAGCATCCACCCCAGCTTTACGAAAGGCTTCGAGGAGATCGTTTCTATTATTCTTCAGGCGATTGGCACGCAGGATCAAAGGGGACTCCACGTTATTGGCTTGCAATAGCAGCTCCGTTTCCGCTCTTCCAAAGTACCCCAACCATCTTTTAACCAACCAATCAGGGTGGGACCAATAGATGGCGAGATAGCGTACAAGGTCATCATCGGCACTGGGGAAGCGAAGCCTGTCTCTCTCCCTCAGGACCCTTCGAACAACGCCGTTTATGAGATCGCCCGATCTCTTCCCTCCCCATTTTTTGGCCAACTCGACGCCTTCGTTCACTGCAGCATAATCAGGGACCCGATCGAGGAAGAGAATTTGATAGAGGGTTAACCGAAGCAGGTTTCTCAAATACGGACTCGTGCCCGAAAGGGGGCGACGAAGAACCTGGCTGAGGAGCCAATCAAGTCTACCTCTCCATCTTAGGGTCCCGTAAACGAGTTGGGTCAAGAGAGCCCGATCAAGATTTGAAAGCGGAGGTCCCTTCAAGGAATGGTCTAGCAGGATACCGGCGTAAGCGTTCCTCCTTTCTACCCGAGAAAGAATTTCGACCGCTAGCTCCCGAGCTCCCTTATCCCTATTCGGATCAAAGGCGCTCACCTTTTTCAATTCTAGCCCCCTTGAGAAATTCTGCGGCGGGCAGCCTCCTCCTGTTTTCTAGCTGTACCTCTTCTAGGCTAAGCACCCCCTGGCCGGTAGCAATCCACAGTCCCCCTCGATCTGCTCTTACAACCTCACCAGCGGTGGCCGCCCCCTCCGCGCTGATCACCGCTGCCCGACAAACCTTGACGAGCCGACCCTGCCAATAGGAATATGCCGAGGGCCAAGGGTGAAAGGCCCGAACCCGCCGCTCGATGGCCCTGGCGGATTGTGTCCAGTCAATTTGCCCGTCCTCTTTTTTCAGCATGGGCGCATCAGTGGCCTCTTCCTCCCTTTGGGGTGTGGCTATGATGCTGCCCTCTTTGAGTCTTCGGATGGTCTCACATAGCAGCCTCGCTCCTACGGGATCCAGCTTAGCCTCAAAAGAGGCGGTAGTCTCGCCGGGGGCAACAGAGACTTCTTCCTGCATGAGAATCGGCCCTGCATCCATTTTTTCAACCAGCCTCATGGTCGTCACCCCACTCTTCTCTTCCCCGTTGAGCAGGGTCCATTGAACCGGAGCTGCTCCCCGATACCTGGGCAAAAGTGAATAGTGTACGTTGATACAACCTTGAGGAGGAAGATCAAGAATTGGGCGCGGCAGGATGCGCCCGTAAGCTACAACGACAATCAGCTGAGGTGCCAAATTCTTTAATGTCTCTAAAAAGGCCGGATCACGGATCCGATCAGGGGCGAGAACAGGCTTGTGGTGGCTTTCAGCAACCTTTCGCACCGGCGAGGGGATTACCCCCTGTCCCCTACCCACAGGCCGATCTGCCCGGGTCACGACCCCCACAACCGGGTCTGGGCCCTCCAAGAGGTGTTCGAGGGAGACAGCGGCAGAAACGGGAGTCCCCATAAAAACAATGGGCCATAACTGTGACATTGGAGCGCTTAATGTAGCCCCAATCCGAAAAAAGATCGAGGCCACAACTTAACAATCGGCTTTCATCCTTGCTAGAGCCCTCGAAGGACCCTGGTCAGGATTACAACTTCGGTCCGGGTTAGACCATGACAATGGAAAATTCTAAGGCCTAGGAGACGCATGAAAGCGAAGCTAGCCAGGGGACTGGGTTCAGATCATAATGCGGGGACGCTCGGGCAAGGCCTTACCGGTTCGTAACATCTTTTTTAACCTTTTTGTGTAGAGTTCGCGCTTTAACCGGCTGATGCGATCGATAAACAGCTTACCGTCGAGATGATCAATCTCGTGCTGTAAAACAACGGCCAATAGCCCTTCCCCCACAACCGTCACCTCCTTCTCTTTTTCATCAAGGCCTACAACCTCTGCTCGCTTTGCCCTTTTGACCTCGGCCGTGAAGTCGATAACACTCAGGCAGCTCTCTTCCCAGACGATCTCTCCCTCGGACTCACGTATCTCCGGGTTGATGAGGGTAATCAGATTTTCCCCGGGATTCTCATAATCCACATCCAAAACGATGATGCGCTGCAACTGACCTACCTGTGGAGCCGCCAGTCCTATCCCCGGGGCCGTGTACATCGTCTCAACCATCTCCCTGATCAGGCAAACCGTATCCTCCGTGATGGCCTCCACCGGCTGAGAAGCCTTCTTCAGTTTTGGGTCGGGGTATTTGAAAATTTCCAGAACGGCCATAGACTATTTTAAAATTTAAAGTGAAAAATGCAAATCAAGTTATATCGAACACGGGGATTGAATCCCTGTGTTCGACCACAGGGGAGAGCTGCCGCTTCTCCCCCCCTGTGGAGTAATGGGCTGCGACTCCACGGGGGAAACCCCATCGGCTTTGTGCCCGCCTCAAGAGGCGGGGTTTACATTGAATCAAAGTATTGTTCAGAAAGCATGCGATAGAGTTGGATACATCTTCATCTTGCAATTTGCAATTTTCAATGGGATACCCTGCCGATTAATTCTACCTAACGAATTCTATAGCATGTGGTAAGGATCTACATCAATGTGGAGACGGACACTCCCGCGGGAAAATAAGACCTGCAATTCCTTCGCCAACTCCAAAAGGGGGGAGCTCTTTTTCCCCTTGAGAAGAATATGCCATCGGTAGCGGCTACGCAGCTTTTCGATCGGGGCCGGGGCCGGGCCTAAAACCTCGATCCTTGCAGCCCCCTCGCCATCTTCTTGTCGCCTCTTAAGCTTGAGCCCCGCTATCTTTGCCTTCTGCTCAACCTCCTGCAGGTTGATACCCTCAAATCGGAGATGTACCAGGCGACTAAACGGGGGATAGTTTAGAGCCCGGCGAAATTCTACCTCGGATGCAAAAAACCCCTCATAATCATGGTCCACTGCAAACTGGAAGGAGTAATGGTCCGGTAAATAGGTTTGGATGATAACCCTTCCTGGTTCCTTTCCTCTCCCGGCTCGTCCCGCGACCTGACTTAAAAGCTGATACGTCCTCTCTGCAGCCCGGAAATCAGGGAGGTTTAAAGAAAGATCTGCAAGAATAATACCGACTAGAGTCACGCCCGCGACATCATGACCTTTTGTAATCATCTGTGTTCCCACAAGAATCTCAATCTCGCCCCTTTCCCATTGGCGAATCAGTCGCTCCTGGGACCCACGCTTGCTGGTTGTGTCTCGGTCCATCCGACCAACCCTGGCCCCGGGAAAAAGCCTCAGGAGCTCCTCCTCAATCTTCTCGGTGCCAAATCCAATTCCAGTGAGGGTTCTCTGACTACATCCTGGACACAGATCACCGACCAGATTTCGGAAGCCACAGTGATGACAGAATAGTCCCCGGACCTTCAGGTGAAGAGTAAGACTGATACTGCAATTGGGACAGCGCAGGACAAAGCCACAGAGACAACACTGAAGAAAGCTCGCAAATCCACGACGGTTGAGGAAAATCAGGCTCTGCTGACCACGAGCACGGTTTTCCTGTAGTGCCTCCCTCAGCCGAGGAGAGAAAAAGCTGGCCATGGAGGATTGATGGTCGGCGGTATTTTTCTGTTCTCTCGCCCCTAGTCGGAGGTCTACCGTCTCCACTTTGGGCATTGATCTCTTCTCAACTCTCTCGGTCAACTCGAGAAGAGTGTAGCGGCCCTGACGGGCATTGTGAAAGCTTTCGACCGAGGGGGTCGCAGAACCCAAAAGCACCGGGCACCCCAGGATCTTTCCACGCACCACGGCCAGGTCTCTCGCGTGGTAGCGGAGCCCTTCTTCTTGCTTGTAAGACGGATCATGTTCCTCATCCACAACGATCAGCCCCAGGTTCGGGACGGGGGAAAACACAGCGGAGCGCGCTCCCACGACCACCATCACCTCCCCGCGGATGATGCGCCACCACTGGGTCCAGCGCTCTGCCGGTGTCAGGGCACTGTGGAGCACGCCAACCTGGTTTGGAAAGCGCTCCCACAGACGATCCAATAACTGTGGGGTCAGCGAAATCTCGGGAACCAGGATGAGGCTTCGTCTCTGACGTTTCCAAACCCGCTCCATGGCCCTCATATAGACCTCTGTCTTGCCGCTCCCCGTTACCCCGAAAAGAAGATAGGTTCCAAATCCGCCTTCCTCCAGCCTCTTTTCCATCGATTGAAGCGCAGCCTCCTGCTCCGGCGTGAGAGTCAGCATCGACGGCTTGTTCAAGCTCATCTCCGGATCTACAGCCAGGCCCTGCTCTGTTCTCCCCTGGCGATTCTTCTTTAGTTTCTCTTCTATCTCCACAGCCCCAATCGAAACCAAACGATTGAGGGCCCGATAGAGTGCTCTTCCAGAAAAAAGGCGCGACAGTGTCTTGAGTAAAATCCTGCCTCTCTTTTCTACTTCAGCATAAATCTCCCTTTCGAGTCTTCCGCCTAGCTTGAAGAACCCTTTCCGGCAAACCACAACTCTCTGACTATTCAGCCTCAAAAGAGGGGGAAGGACTGTGGATAAGACCTCTCCAAGCGAAGAGGCATAATACTTCGTGATCCAATCACAGAGTTTTAAAAGAGAGGAGTCGAGAATCGGCCGATCATCTAAGACATCTAAGATCTCCCTGACCTTCTCAAGCGAGGTTTGAGCAGAGAAGCCCACGACTACCCCGGTGACCTTCCTCTTTCCCAACGGGACCAAAACCCTCATTCCGGTTGCTAAACGGGCTTCCAGAGCTGATGGCACAGAATAGATGAGGGGGTCCTTTACAGGAGAGGGAATGACCACATGAGCGAACTTTCTCCCAACCCCATGCATGACGCACTCTTATCCACTCAAAAGGGGAAAAGCAATCTCGAACCAGCTAATTGAAGAGCCCACTAAAGGCCTATATTTAATGCGATATAGCTCCGGGTAACAGAGCATCTAGGAGAATAAAATAAGCATGCCCAGGTGGAGCAACCCAAGGGGGTCAGTCCATACCTCCTCCTATGCTTGAAGGCAAAGACTGAGGTGCAGCAAACCCTTCCCCCTGTTATGGAGAGAGAGAGGGCGGCCATGCCTCCCTCTTTAGCTTGGTTTAGACCCTCCATAGCAAGTTAAAAACTCGGACAATTCACCCCGATCCGAAATTAATCATAGCAAGAAAACCATCCGGATGAGCATCAGGCCGCAACAAATACCTGTTTCTAGCGTGAATCAGCAACTCACCTTTAGTGTAATTGCGACCGACGATCAAAATTCCGCTAACTGGTGTCCTAGGCTGCTCAACACCGGAAATGACTCGATTTTTTTTTCGGATCGGGGTTCACTGTGCCAATTTTGACCAAGTTTGGTTTATTTTGACCATTACAGCGCAAATTTGTACTTCACGGTGCCTAGTTTTTATTGACCCGTCTGAGATAAAGAAAAATCAATTGCTACTTCACCGGGTTATAGATTCTAACTGTTTTAGAACAGTTGGCATAAAGCTTGCAGTGCCTCTTTGGGCAGCACGATTTCACCCGAGTTTGTAGTCTTTTTCCACTTTAACCACAACTGGAGCAGTGCCCCATTAAAGCAAATTCCACACAACTCTAGACGCTACCTAATTTAACCAAGTATTATTTGACATTTGTTGTACTATTGACTGATAATATAACGAAGTTGAGCATAGGGTCATGCAAAGGCTTTGGTTGAGATAGCACATCAGTCAAACCACGTTAGAAGAATCCGCGAATCCAAGATGCTGAGCAAGACAGAGTTAGCAAGATTGGCAGGGGTCTCCACTCTGACCGTTGACCGGATTGAAAGAGGAGAGGGCTGTCGTCTAGAAACCAAGAGAAAAATCCTCTTGGCCCTGGGCCTAAAGATCAGTCAAAAGCACAGGGTGTTCAGACAATAAGATGGCATTCAACATTTCTGCACTTAATCCTTTCCAAAAAAAAGGGAAGTTTGTAGCTATCGACATTGGGTCTAGCTCAATCAAGATGGTCGAGGCAATCCCGGAGAAGAACGGCTACTACCTAGCCAATCTGGGCGTCTTGCCCCTGCCCTCCACCGCTGTGCAGAACAATATGGTAGTAGAAAAAAAGATCGTAGCAGAGACCATCCGAAACCTCATCGAGTCGAATGGAGTCAAGGCAAATCTGGTGGTCTCGTCGGTCCCCGGCAGAGCGGTCATCATCAAAAAGATCCAACTCCCGGCCCAGGGAGAAGAAGAACTTGCAGCCAACGTGGAATTTGAGGCGACCAACGTCATCCCGGAGGCCCTGGAGAACGTCAACCTAGACTATCAGATCCTGGGCTACCTTGGAGACGGTAGCCAAATGGAGGTCCTGTTGGTGGCCATTAAAAAAGAAATCGTCCAGAGCTACACGGAATGCATACAGGAGGCTGGGCTAACCCCAGCCATCATGGACGTCGATTACTTTGCCTTGGAGAACATGTTCGAGATCAGCTACGAGCCCAAGCTGGATGAGGTCGTCGGCCTAATCCACATCGGGGCACGTTACACAAGCATCAATGTCCTCAAGAACGGAATCTCAACTTTTACAGGGGACCTTCCCATAGGGGGAGAGTCATTTTCCGAGAGCCTCACGCAGCAACTCCCGATCTCTTCTGACCAGGCCGAGGCGCTGAAGATCACAGGGCTGTTAGAGGGGAAAGAAGATGTGAATCTGGAACCTCTTTTGCTGCCAACATGCATTTCTCTTGCTGAAGAGATCAGCCGGACCCTGAGCCTCTACGGGACGATGGCGGGAGAGGAGGGAATCAACAGCATCTATCTAAGCGGAGGGAGCGCCAAGGCTGCAGGCCTCTGCCAGGTGTTAAGAGATAAACTCGGGGTGCCTGTCGAGCTGTCGGAGCCGTTCCGTGGGTTCAACGTGGCAAAGAACATTGACAGAGACTACTTAAATGAGTCGGCCCTTGCCCTGGCCGTGGGTGCGGGGCTTGCCATCAGAAGGAAGGGAGACAAATGATTCGCATCAACCTCCTCCCTACGCGCGAACTAGAAGCTGAAGTCAGCCGACGCCAGGAGTTGCTCGTCGCAGGCGTGGCCGTGGCTTTAACCGCAATCCTTCTGGGCGCCGTTTTTGTAAACCAATCCTCCCGGTTGTCCAGTCTTGAAGATGAGTTCGCTCAGCTTAAAAAGGAGATCAATATTCTCAATAGCAAGGCCAAAGGGGTAGCGGACATTAAGAAAAACATACGTACCATCAAGGATAAACTAAAGGTCATCGACGAGTTGAGCAAAAAGAAGACCGGGCCAGTGCGGGTCATGGAGAGCCTCTCTTCGGCAATACCCGAGAAGCTGTGGCTAACAGAGTTTAAAGAATCGGCGGGTAACCTGAGCCTGAACGGTCGGGCGGTGGACAACCAAACAATCGCCGATTTCCTCAAGGCGCTCACTTCTTCCCCTTACTTTCAAAACGTAGAACTGATTGAAACCACACAGGTGAATGAAAAAGGGGGAAGGTTGAAGAAATTTGTTATGAGGTCGAGACTCCTCTATCAGCTACCCCAGGACGCCAAGCGGGGAAAGAAAGACCTTGGGTCAGGAAAAAAGAAGTAGAGTAAACCCCGTACCACGGACTTACGTCCGTGGCTTTGGGGCGCTGCCCTTACAGGGAGGTCGGAACATTCATCCCCGCGCTTACGCACGGGGCGTTCTGTGATACGGGGTAAAAGGTGAACGAGCTTATTAATCGGATCCTATTACTTACCAAGACCCAGAAGTTTGGGCTTCTGGCCGGAATTATCCTCTTGATCATAGGGCTTGATTGGACGTTTTTATATTCCCCACTATCCAATCGTATCTTTGATTTAGAAGAGCAGAT
>JACZXR010000311.1 GCA_022571535.1 Deltaproteobacteria bacterium
ACGGCCATCCTCAGATTTGACAATTCTTGCAAATCTGTTTTTCATTCCCCAGTCCATAGTCAAAACCTCCTTTGCCGGGCTTAATTCAATGTTAACCCCCCCTCTTGAGGAGGACACAAAGCCGATGGAGTTTCCCCCGTGGAGTTGCGGTCCATTACTCCACAGGGGGGGAGAAGCGGCAGCTCTCCCCTTTGGTTGAAAACGGGGATTCAAACCCCGTGTTCGACATAACTTGATAGACGGCCACTGTTTTGGAGAGCATCTCTACAGAGACAGGCGAGGAAGGCTCGATATAAAGCATCGGTTCCATTTACGACCTGGGGTGCGGGCTCGAGACTAGCGGGGCTTCCGCAAACGCTTGTGCTTCAGCAGGGCTTAGCGATCGTGGACGTAACCGACCAAGGCGGGAGGACGGACCTTCTTTGTGCTTTGTTTGCCGCTTCTCTGAGGAACCGCGGAGGAACGAATCACCCTCTGGTTCACCGTTATCTGCTGATCTATCCTGGCTCCCAGTGCCTGCAACTCTCACAGAACCCGCCTGAGGGTGGGAGTGAAGTCAGTGTCCATTGGGCCTCCTCATTCGGACAGTACCCGCTATCGTGCAGATGTGTCAACAGATTAAGAAAACGAAAAAGGAAAAGCTCTCACCTTCTTTTATAATTGGGCCACTACCCGTTTTCTATGGGAACCAAGTGTGATATCCGTAGGAGGCTTTTATGAACGAACAGTTACGGTTTTACATAGCGCTTAACGGTAGCCTGAAAATAATGCGAGGCCGCTCCGGCTCGATGTCCACTCTCGCGGAGCATTTCACAGGGCAGACACTGGAGTGCTTGACTGGCTGCCGCGAGCGTCCGGAGGTCGTCTTCGCCGCAGTAGCTTTCGACGGCGGCTACCGCACCCAGGATGGCGGCCAAACATGGGAGAAAGTATTGGACGGTGATGTCCGAACCTTCACCGTCGATCCTCATGATGAGCGAGTCGTTTATGCGGGATTTGGACCCGTTCGGCTGTTTCGCAGTGAGGACGGTGGTAGCCGGTGGGAGCCTCTGGACGGTCTTCTTCAGTTGTCTGACGAGGTCAAGTCAAAGTGGACTGTTCCGGGGCAGTACCGAGGCATTCAACACCCCCATGTGCGCTATATCTTCGTTCATCCCGACGATACGAATCTCCTCTTCGTTTTACTGGAGCACGGAGGAGTGGTTCTCAGTCGGGACCGCGGTCAAACGTGGGCAGATGCGAGCTCCGGAATCTCGTATCTTGACATGCACCTTCTGAGAAACTATCCGGGCAGCAAAGAGCGCTACTATGTCTCTTCAGCCCGGGGTTTCTTTCGGAGCGACGATGAGGGCGGTCGATGGCGGCGGGTGGAGAACGGTATGCCCTGGGCTTACACAGAACTTTATAGTTATTCCCATGAATGGCTATTCTTGCCAGGTGATACTCCCCGCATGATACTGGCCGAGGGCAAAGGATCCCCTGGCGTATGGAGGCGGGAAGCAAGAGACCCACAAGGAAATATACTTCTCAGTGACGACGGTGATGAGAATTGGCGCCAAGCCTCGGCTGGATTGCCGGAAAAGATGCCGTGGATGCCATGGGTATTAGTGCCCCATCCCATCGACGCAAAAACGGTTTTTGCCGGCATGGGAGACGGGGCGCGCGGTTTTGGTTTCAATCCCAGAGAGAGGGGTAGGGGAGCCCTTTATGTTACTCGAGACCGTGGCGACTCGTGGGAACCTGTGCTCACCGATATGCCCTCTATCCTAACCGCCTGGGTTGCAGCCGAATAATACCGTCTTCACCTTGGGCAGCAGACTCCGCCAGGCCCGACCACTTTGGACTTTTTTTCTATGGAAGCTTGGCCAAGATCTTGTCCGTCTCATCGGAAGAAAAGGCCCTCATCATCTGCGTACGCATGTTACCCTGCGAGCCAATCCCCAATGCCCAGGTTGTCATTGCCTCGCCATTCGGGGCATCGGCAATAACCACGGCATCATAGGCCCCTGCTGTCAAGTAAGCTTCCTTGACCTTGATTCCGAGTTTCTCAGCCGCAGCGATCCCGGCCTTTCTCCTCTCGGGGATCTGCTTGGCGTTGCGTATTCCCTGATCTGTTAGACTCATCAAAACGATAAAAGTTGCCATAACGACCTCCTTCCAAACTGTATTGGTAAGAAACGCGCGATCAGTAACTCCTCACTTGGCATGAAGCTGTTGGTAGTTCCCTTCCGTGTCAAAGAAATAAACTGCGCGGCCGCTAGGGCGGACCACGGGGCCTTCGTGGTAACAGCCCTCTTTTTTTAAGAACTCTATTGCCTCATCAAAAGCCTCGGGGGCTACCTCAAAGGCCTGATGGGAAATGCCGTCTTCCTTGAGAGTGTTGCGATTAAGCTTGCGCGGGCGCTTAAAAAGCACCACGTCTACATCGCCGCACTTGAGACGCACTAACCTCACCACTGCTTCACCAATTCGTGCCGCCACCTTCATGCCCAGGACCTTCGTGTAGAAGCCTTCAGCTCGTTCGATATCATCCACGGGAATGCCTATGTGATATATGCCGGTGGTTTGAATCATGGGTTGCCTCTTTCTTGTTAAATTCTACTGCGCTCTACGGACTTTCGAAATAAAAAAGCCAGCACACCCTGACATTGAAGATGACGGAGTGCCGGCTCTAGACTCTTCTGTTCATTGTCCCCCTCCGCGGAACGGTTACCGTTCCTCTGTTTGGCCCCGCTCATTCTGAAAGCCTTATCAATGCTGGGAGAGACTACGAATGATGTACTACCAAGGCACCAATATCACATGGGAAAGACCTGTCAAGAAGATCCTATTCCATAGGGCTCAACGCAGGCATGACATGCCGGCTAAACAGCTCGACCGAGTGCAGGGATTCGGTGAGGGACAGATCACCAAAGGCGAATTGGCCGACCATGTAGGTGCTCTCTGATTCCGTTAGCTGCGATTGTAAAAACTCCCTCACCGTGGCTGGTGTGCCGGCGATGCCCAACCCAGCGTCGGTGATGCCGTTGAAATCCGGCGGCCGCGGGTGCACCGGAGCACCTCCACGAAGCTTGAACAGATGGTTAAAACTCCGGTGCCATATCGGGTAGGCCCGATTTGCTACGCTGACTGCCTCTTCGTCGCTGTCGGCGACGACGATGAAGCGGCTGATCCCGATCTTCGGCATCTTGCGGGTGTCTCCATGGATCTCGCGCCAGATAGCCCGATATCGACGGGCGAAGCTACATGTTTCATGGGCCGTGTCCAAGCTGACGATATTGAATCCCCTGCGAGCAGCCCGCTCCGCGCTCTCGGTGGAATGGACGCCATACCAGACCGGCGGATGGGGCTTTTGCAACGGTTCAAGCTCCATCGGGACATTATTAAATGAGAAAAACTCGCCCTGGAAATTGAGCGTCTTTTGGGAGAAGGCCTGGAAGATGAGGTCGATGGCCTCCGCATAGATCCGCTGGGCGTCGGCAGGATTCTGTCCGTAGAATTCGATCTCAATGGGCGAGGAACCTCGGCCGAACCCTATCTCGAGTCGCCCGCCGCTCATTTGATCGAGCATACAAATTTCCTCGATCAGACGAAGCGGATGATGGAGCGGCAGAGCGTAGACCAGAGGCCCGAAGCGAAGCCTCCGCGTGCGCTGCGCGACAGCGGCAAGGAACACGCTCGGCGAAGGGACCATGCCTATGGGGGTCGAGTGATGCTCGGCAACATGGTAGGCGTAGAAACCAGCCTGGTCGTAGGCCTCGGTGAGCTTGAGGCGCGCCTCGTAAAAATCTTTTAACGGCAGATCGTTGCGGTCTACATGATCGAATACACCGAATTCCATTTTTGATTCAATTTAAACCCCGCCTCTTGAGGCGGGCACAAAGCCGATGGGGTTTCCCCCGTGGAGTCGCGGTCCATTACTCCACAGGGGGGAGAAGCGGCAGCTCTCCCCTTT
>JACZXR010000312.1 GCA_022571535.1 Deltaproteobacteria bacterium
CTAGTCTAGTCTAGTCTAGTCTAGTCTAGTCTAGTCTAGTCTAGTCTAGTCTAGTCTAGTCTAGTCTAGTCTAGTCTAGTCTAGTCTAGTCTAGTCTAGTCTAGTCTAGTCTAGTCTAGTCTAGTCTAGTCTAGTCTAGTCTAGTCTAGTCTAGTCTAGTCTAGTCTAGTCTAGTCTAGTCTAGTCTAGTCTAGTCTAGTCTAGTCTAGTCTAGTCTCGATGCTAATCAACCAGCAGGCCCTAAGGATTCCCCTCATCACCGTGCCATGCAGCCCGACATTCGTTCATCAGGCTTCGGCCGGTCCGCCTCTCAGGCTGGCAAGGGAACAGGAAGTCCAAGCCAAGGCCATCATCTTCCGTTTCGACTTGCCAACCGACTTCTCGCCGGAGGCTCGACGATGTGCGGTCTCCGCCCCACAAACCATTGACCCCGAAGCACTATCCTCCCGTACAGACCTCCGCTCGCTCCCTACAGTCACCATTGACGGGAAAACCGCTCGCGATTTTGACGACGCCGTCAGCCTCCAGAGAGAAAACGATCTTTACCGTCTCTATATCGCCATCGCCGACGTGGCCCATTACGTCAAACCCGACACACCTCTGGATCAGGAGGCCTACCAGAGAGGAACCAGCGTCTACTTCCCTGATAGGGCCCTACCCATGCTCCCTGAGGAGCTGTCCAACGGGATCTGCAGCCTAAAGCCTGCAGAGGACCGGCTGGCGAAAACTGTACTGTTAGAGATCAATCGGAAAGGCGAGGTCCTTCACGCCGATTTTTTCCAGGCAGTGATTCGCAGCCGTGCTCGCCTTACCTACACCGAAGTGCGCAGTATCCTGGTGGACGGGGATCAAGAGACCACGCAGCGTTATGACGGCCTGGTAGATCAATTAAAGCTCATGGAGGAACTAACCCACTTGCTGGTGGAAACCCGGAGGGCCAGAGGGAGCCTGGACTTTGACCTCCCCGAGGCGGAAATCATTCTGGACGACCACGGTAATCCAAAAAACATTGTGCGATCCGAGCGCAGCATCGCCAACCGAATCATCGAGGAGTTCATGATCGCAGCCAACGAGGCAGTGGCCCGCCAACTAACGAAAAAGGGGTTTCCCTTGCTCTATCGGGCGCACGAAGAGCCAGATGAGGATACCCTTCAGACACTGGCCCCTTTTCTCCTGAGCCTGGGATACCGCCTGCCTCTAAAAAAAGGCAAAACGTCTTCTAAGGACCTGCAAAAGATTCTGGAATCGTGCCGGGGAAAACCGGAGGAGAGGTTGCTGAACCGGATGCTCTTGAGGTCCATGAAGCAGGCCCACTATGCGCCTCAAAACATCGGTCATTTTGGCCTGGCCTCATCCTGCTACACCCATTTCACCTCCCCTATCCGGCGCTACCCTGACCTGATCGTGCACCGCGTCCTGCAGCAAACGATGGAAGGGAGAAAATTAAAGACGAAGGAAAAGGACCATCTCATCCGTCATTTGGAGGAGGCGGGAACGCACACCTCGGAGCGCGAGCGGATCGCCATGGATGCAGAGCGGGAAATGGTGGATCTCAAAAAGGCACAGTTTATGATGGATAAGATCGGTCAGGAATATGCTGGATTTATCACCAACCTTGCATCGTTCGGTTTCTTCGTAGAGCTAGAGACCTATTTCGTCGATGGACTGGTGCACATCAGCTCCCTCCTGGACGACTCCTACCACTTCTACGAAAAGGAGCAACTCATCAAAGGTCGAAGACACGGAAGGACCTTCCGCCTGGGAGACTACGTCCGAATCAAGGTAACCCGTATCAAGGCCTTTCGTAGCGAGATCGACTTTGAACTGGTAAGTAGCTAAACTGATAAAAACTCGATTTGGAGGTATGGCCAACAGGAATCAATCGACCAAAGGGGAGAGCTGCCGCTTCTCCCCTTTGGAAACCCCATCGGCTTTGTGCCCGCCTCAAGAGGCGGGGTTACATTGAATCCAAAAATTTCAGAAAAAGCCACCCTTCAGCCCACCTTCGAGATTCCGAAGCGGCAGCCGGCGGACGATGAATATCCCATGAAATTAGAAAGTGAAGAACCAACCTCTAATGATTGGGGCAGATAAAGGGGACTGTCTCATGGACCTTCCGGATTAAGTGAGTCCGGCGATTCTTTAATAGAAACAGTTTTACGTAAAGGCAATTTTATAAGGCGCCACCGGTTGCCGGCAAAGATGAAGAGGATCACGAAACCACTGCTCGTAAAGCAATCCACGATCGCTGCGGCGGGCCTGGGCGTATTTGCAGCCAAACAATTCCGCAAAGGTGAAATCATTGGTGAATACACCGGAGAAGTCGTTCTCGAAGATGAAGCATTCGAAAAGCACGCAGAGAGCGAGATGGACTATCTGTTTGACCTCGGAAATGGGTACGTCATTGATCCCGCGAACGACTCGAACCCAATCAAGTACATTAATCATTCCTGCAACCCAAACTGCGAGTCAGACCAGGACGGTGAGCGTATATTCATTCATGCAATCAGAACGATCAAATCCGGCGAAGAGCTCTTCTACGATTACTCCCTGGAACCCGGCGACGATGACGAGGATCGCTACACGTGTATGTGCGGTGCGGAAAACTGTACGGGAACGCTAAAGGAAAACTAAACCTCTGATCGGGTCCAGGCAAGAAGAAGACCTCGCATCTCTTGCGGAGGTACCGCCAAGAATGGTGGTGACGCTCCAAGCAGAATTCCCGCGTCCCGAAGTCCTTAGACAACACCCATGCCGGCGAGAGGATGGGTTCACAAACCGATCGCGCTGCCGTTATGCCAGTAAGGGCCCTTATTTCTATTTTCTCTTGGGAAGCCCCCTCAGATACTCAACACCCTCTCTGAACTCATTAAAGAGTTGCTTCAGACCCGAATCAACCACGCTCGCCGCTTTTTTACCCACGATGGCGTCAGCCGGTATGCCCATTGTCTTCTTAAAATCCGCTCGGAATGCCGGATCCTCTGTCACCGACTTAAAGGCCTTTCTCAAGATGGCGACCCGCTCTGAAGATACCCCGGGAGGCAACCCGACAACGCTCTGAAAGGCTTGAGGCGCACTCGCGGCCTTCCAGGCCTCCCACACCGCGCCTGTTTTTTTCCCTTTAGGCAACAAATCCGCAAGCGTCGGTATATTTGAAATTCGACGAGCCCGTTCGAACGAGCCATCCCGCTGCAAGAGCCCAGTTTGAAAGAGAATCGCGGCTGTCCCATCCTTTTCTCTCGGCTGAATCAACGTCTTATAACTCGCCATGGACTGCTCAGACAAGTCGAGTTCTCCTCTATCCATGGCAGCCATGAGCCCCGACGAACCCCGGTAACCCGTCACCCATCTGTGGTCTACCCCCAACAATACCATGGCCAATTTAGGTCGAAGGGTTCTAAGACTCGTGGCACCAGTTCCTCCTATTGCAAGCTGGCTTGAGGATTCCAAAATGTCCTTAGCCGTCTTTAATTTGGACATCTTGGGGTTGGTAATGGTTACCCAACTGTCGGACATCACCCAGAGGATGGGCACCTTCCGAAGGTCATACTTCACCCTCTCCTTCAGCAAAAAGGCATTCATGATGGTACTGGACGGGAAATGAAGTATGCTTAACCCATCGGGTTTGGCTACCCCGCCGAAAGTGTAGTTGGCCGCCACGATGCCACCAGCGCCGCTCATACTCTGGACGATGATGGTCGGTTTTCCCGGAATAAACTTGGCAATATGCCGCGCAAAAAGCCGAGATCCTGCGTGAACAGCACTAAGCCCCCGACCACCAACAGCGTAATGATGGTTAGTGAAGTCCATTTAAAAAACCCTTTAGGGCGCATTGTTCATCCTGTTGCCGCTTATGGCGCTGGTGCTCAGGGTGCTGTATCCGCTGTCGAAGCGCTACTACGTCGAGCACCTGCTTTTCGTCGTGCACTACCATGCTTTCTTTTTCCTGATT
>JACZXR010000313.1 GCA_022571535.1 Deltaproteobacteria bacterium
ATCTCTTTTAGCTGGCCCCACCAACAATCTTATTTCTATTTTGAGACGTCTCAATTTCGTTTTTGAGTCGTATCATCACTATTGCTGTACACAAAGTTCACAGTCCTCTAGTCCGAAGTTAAGTAGCCCGTAACCAGTAAGTGTTGAAATTCATTGCAGGATTGAGGATTTTGGAGTGTTAATCGTAGGCATGTAAATAGAAATTATAGCTTGACACGTCCGTCCAATATGCTATTATGGTAAGCATGTACATCGCCACCGTGCCAAACCGCAACTCCCCACCTGCTATCCTGCTACGCGAAAGCTACCGCGAAAACGGAAAGGTCAAGTCCCGTACCCTCGCCAACCTCTCCCACCTCTCTGCGAACCAAATCCAACTCATGCGCCGCGTCTTAAAGGGCGAATCCCTGATTGGTGTCAACGACGCCTTTTCCATCGTCCGTAGCCGTCCCCACGGCCACGTGGCAGCCGTCCTCAATTCCCTGCGACACCTAGATCTCCACACTCTGATGGACCGCGAGCCCTCCCGCATGCGCAATCTCGTAGAGGGGATGATCGTGGCACGCATCCTGGACCCGCGTTCCAAGCTCGCCACCGCACGGGGGCTTGGAAGCGAGACTCTGTTTACCTCGTTGGGGGAGACTCTTAGAATCGACGATCTCATAGTCGATGAGCTTTACGCCGCCATGGATTGGCTCCTCACGCGCCAGTTGCGCATGGAGGAGGCACTGGCAAAGCGTCACCTTCACGACGGCACCTTGGTGCTTTACGACGTGACGTCCACCTACTTCGAGGGGCGCACCTGCCCTTTGGCGAAACTCGGACATCCCCGTGACGGCAAGAAGGGGAAGCTTCAGATTGTCTTCGGCTTGCTGTGCAGCCCCGAAGGTTGTCCTATCGCGGTGGAGGTCTTTGAGGGCAACACCGCCGACCCCACGACCGTGGTCTCTCAGGTCGCCAAGCTCCGCGAGCGTTTCGGGTTGACACGACTGGTGATGGTCGGGGATCGCGGCATGCTGACGGACGCCAGGCTCAGAGAAGACATCCGGCCTGTGGAAGGCCTATCGTGGATCAGTGCGCTACGTGCCCCAGCCATCCGCCAGCTTCTCGAACAGGGATCTTTGCAGCTTGGGCTGTTCGACCAACGAGACCTGGCCGAGATTTCAGATGCCGCTTACCCAGACGAGAGGCTGATTGTCTGCCGTAACCCCACACTGGCGAAGGAGCGGGCACGCAAGCGCGAGGACCTGCTTCGAGCCACGGAAAAGGAGCTGGATGCCCTTGTGCAAGCCACAACCCGCCCGAAACGCCCGCTGCGGGGTAAAGATCGGATCGGCCTTAGGCTCGGCAAGGTGTTGGGCAAGTACAAGATGGCCAAGCACTTCGAGATCACCATCACCGAGGATCGATTCCAGCATGGGCGTAAAACCGCTCAGATCGAAAAAGAGGCGTCCCTTGACGGTATCTACGTGATCCGAACCAATGTCCCGGACAAAGAACTCAGTGCTGAAGACACCGTGCGTTCTTACAAACAACTCTCCACGGTAGAGCGCGCCTTCCGCAGCTTCAAAACCGTCGATCTCAAGGTGCGTCCGATTCACCATCGGCTCGCGGATCGCGTCCGAGCCCACGTGTTCCTGTGTCTGCTTGCGTACTATGTCGAGTGGCACATGCGCCAGGCCCTGGCTCCGATTCTCTTCGATGATGACGACAAACCCTCGGCCCACTCCCAGCGGGAATCCGTCGTAAAGCCAGCCCAGCGTTCCTCTAAGGCCCAGGTGAAGGCTGCAACCAAGCGAACCGAGGACAACCTGCCGGTTCACAGCTTCCAGACTCTCCTGCAGGATCTTGCCACCATCGTCAAAGACTGCATTCAGCCTGCAGTCCCTGGAGCCACCTCGTTCGATAAAATCACCTCACCCAGCCCGCTTCAGCAACGCGCCTTTGATCTGCTCGGCATCGCTCGGATTACGTAGGCAGACCGTGCCCCCCTCTCATCCACCATTCCTATTCAATCCCGGCAACTTACGTGTATAGTGACCTTGTAACTTCGGCCTAGGACACAGCATGACCTCGGAACGCTGTCAATCTCCCCGCGGCCATGAAGCCTCTACGGGCGCAAGCCCCTCCTATCCTTCATTTCTTCGGCGAAATCCGCCGAAGCACCCTCTTTCACTCTTCGAGCTTCGGTGGGTCCCTGAACATGAAATCGGTCAGAAAAAGAAGGTTTTGTAAAAAAAGACCTTAAAAACGTGCACAAAGGCCGTTCAATTACAGCTGAAGGTAAAAAATTCTTGGATGATGTTGCTAAAACAATTTCAAAGGCACAACCGGTAAAAGTTGAGAAAAAACCAGAAGTTAAACCGACAATAAAACAAAAGCAAGTTGCTAAGAACTATATAGAGAGCGTCGAAAGCGGGAAGCCTACTACAAAGAAGGAAATAGTATCCAGCGCAGGTTACGGTAAAGTATCCTCACAACCTAGTAGAGTAATAGACAGCAAAGGTGTTCAGGAAGAGATAAAGCCCTACTTAGAGGGTTTAGTAAAGTTTAGGCGGAGAGTTTTACATGCATTAGAGAAAAAAGACCTAACGCGAGTTGAATTTAGAGACTTATCTACTAGTTTAGGCAAGCTAACACACGACATTCAATTACTAAGCGGTGGAAGCACAGATAACGTTCTAGTAGTTACATGGGAGAAGTAACAGGAATAGTATTGTTTGTAGCCCTGGAAAGCCTTTTGGTGGGCTTCTTATTTGGAGTAGTGTTTATGATAATGAACGAGTAAGGCTTGTTATTGCGCTCTAACAGGTTTAAATGAACACATGCATACAATGTAAGGAGGAATACAAAGCTAAACGTGCTACAAGCAGGTATTGTAGTGATAAGTGCCGTAACTACTCTAATAGGGGAGTTAGCGGTACAGTTGGCGTAACAAAGCTTAGCGGTACACCTCTTAGCGGTACAGATGCAACAGATAAAGTTAGCGTGTCAAACAAAACCACGTGTCCCGAAGTAGAACACGCGCAAGGTTGCCTCAGATGTTCACGCCTTAGAGATGACGAGAAGGACACCACGCTACAATGCGATAGTAAGTATTATGACTGCACTAAGTGGGGCCAGCGCATAGACACCTACCACATGGCTATGTGTGCATAATGTTATGAAGCCTTGCGATACATGCGGTAGCGTGGCCTATGACAGAGGAGAGGCAGACAGTTGGCACTGTGACAAACACTTCATTTATGTAGTTAGAGCGAGAGAGTGGTCATAACCACACAACACATACACACGTAAGTAAAGAGGGGTAGGGGGGGGTGATTAAGGTTATGGGGTTAGGTATGGTACCATCCAAGCTACAAATATAATTTACATATTTAACAGTTTGACAAAACACATTTAATATGGAGAAATGTAATAAGTGCGGAAAGGAGAAGCTTGAAGACAAGACCACTTCAGCCGACTCTAACGTGAGTTGGTTTCAATACTGCCATTGCCCCCAAATTATAAAATACTTAACTTGACAACTTATGAAAACAATGTCAGACACAACTTATTATAGACGATGTAAAGGCTACTTTGTTAGTGTGCTCCGCGATGGTAAACTCCACGACTTCATTCAATCTGGCGTTTCTCCCGAGGACGCAAGAAAAGAGGTAGAGAAATACCATAAAAATTGGATCATCAAGTCTGTTAGCCCAAAAACTGTGGGTGAGATAATAGGAGAAATATGATGTTACGAATAGGAAAGATGGAACTCTACAGAGCAAAAGACTATTCTGTTTTCTTCGGCGGTGACGTTACCTATCCATACCAAACACGCTTAAAACACGGGTGGCTAAAACTAGGCAAATTCAGATTCTGCTGGACAGATATGACCGTAGACTGGAATGGGGAAAAGGTTATGACATTTTACTTACGTGCTCACCGTAGACCCCTTGAATATGAA
>JACZXR010000314.1 GCA_022571535.1 Deltaproteobacteria bacterium
TATGCTCTGCGTGAGGATGACGGGAGGGTCCCGTTGCCGGCTAGATCCGATGGTAGGTGATCTGAGTTGCTTGCGCGATTCCGTGCTCAAACTTGCGATAATTGCGGAATCCTGGTCGAGGATGTCTCCCAATGCTGGCGTGGCGGTTAAAAATACCTGTAAGCACGCAGCGATGAAGGAGGTGATAACCCATGACGTTAAATGAAATTTCTTCATCATGCTGACCTTCTTGCTGTTAGCATGGGCATTTATTAGATGCTAGAAGCAGTGTCAAGGGACTGGATAGAGCCATCTCTAAGCAGAATTTATCTATCCTTTCCCCAAAAGAATGGCCCGGTATACAGGGCTGTCAATCCTAAATTCTTCAATCGATTCGGAGGGATTTTATCAGCCTGATTAGGTGGGACCTGTGAAGGCCCAAGGCCTTTGCTGCAGCGGGCCGGTTTCCCTGGGCCTGAACGAGGGCCCTTGTGATCAAGTCTCGTTTATTGGCCTCCGTCGCCTCACGGTAAGACAAGCCTTTGGACGCTATCCTCGGTTCTCCGTAACCAATTCTAGAAGGCAGATCCTGGACGGTAACCATTGGGCCCTCGCCCAGGACGATTGCACGCTCTATCGCATTGGCTAACTCACGTACATTTCCAGGCCAGTCATAAGCTAAAAGTTTTTCCATAGCCTCCCGTTCTATCTCCGTGAAGGTCTTCTTCGTCTCAAAAGAAAAACGCTGCAAGAAAAAGTGCGCCAGGAGGGTGATATCCTCCTTTCTCTCCCTGAGAGGTGGAAGGGTAATCGGCACAACATTTAGGCGGTAATAAAGATCTTCGCGGAAACGGCCCTCTTTGACCGCATCGTCCAAATCCCGATTCGTAGCGGCGACAATTCTTAGATCCACACGGATGGTTTTCGTCCCGCCGACCCGCTCGAACTCCCGCTCCTGGAGGAATCTGAGGAGCTTGGTTTGAAGCTCTTGGGAGATATCGCCCACCTCGTCCAGGAAGACCGTCCCGCCATGGGCCAGTTCCATCTTTCCTTTTTTAAGCTGGTGGGCCCCGGTAAAAGCCCCCTTTTCATGTCCGAAAAGCTCACTCTCCAGAAGTTCTTTGGAAAGACCAACACAGTTAATGGGTATAAACGGCTTGCTTTTCCTCTCACTCCAGCTGTGGATGGCACGGGCAAAGATCTCTTTGCCGGTTCCGGTTTCTCCTAAGATTAAAACTGTGGATTTGCTGATTGCAGCCTTCTTACCTGTCTCTATAGCCTGATTCATTTTGGCACTCTTGCCAGCGATCAGGCGATAGCGCTCGCCCACCTCTTCCCGAAGGTGGCGGTTCTCCTGCTGCAGCTGTTCCCGGGCGGCCTGCAAGTCTTGGATCAATTGGGCATTCTCTATGGATATAGCGAGCTGATTCGCAAAGGCCTCCACCATGCGGACATCCTCTAGCGAGAAGGGGCCATGACGCTTGTTGACTGCGTTGAGCACCCCAAGAATCCGTTCCTTGGTCTTAAGCGGAACGCAGAGGAGAGACTTTGTCGTCGTCCTCGTCTGCTCGTCAACCCCCCGATAAAACCGGGGGTCCTGTTCGACATCTGGCACTGCGACGGAGACCCCTTCACGGATGACCCAGCCAGCGATCCCCTGATCGACGGGGAAACGGAGCTCCCGCAGTCTTCCCTCGACGCCTGGTCGCCTATCATCCGCGACTTGAAAGTATAGCTCCTGCCGCCCTTCATCTAATAACATGACAGAGGCAGCCTCCGCCTCTAACAAAGCCACCACGCGTTCTATGGCGAATTGAAGCAAACGATCGAGGTCGTGGATGGAGCTAAGGGATTGGCCGATGTCGTAAAGCGCCTCGAGCTCCCGGATGTGGTGTTCCGGTGTCACCCGATGTGAACCTTCTGTCTCTATTGGTCGATCCATCACAGGCTCTTTTTTTCGGTTTGAGCCCTTTGTATTCACCCATCAGGTACAAGCGAGGTTGTTCAGGACATATGAGACCGAGACAAGTTGATAGAGCATACGATGCCGACTGCAGATATTGCAAGGGTGTTGTGTTGCCCTGCCAGGATTGAGGATCCTCCAGCTCCGCAGCCATCTTTCTAAAGATACTAAGGATCAAGAGGGTTATTGAGGAAGCAAAGTTTGGGGCTGCTTACGTCTCAGAACCTTCAAGTCCATGCGGGCACCTTTGGTGTTGCAGCCAAAAGCACTCCCGTTGGTCTCGCGACAGATGGTCCAGTAACAGACCATGCAAGGGTAATAAAGGTCCGTGCAAAGTTCGAACCTTATCAGCTTTAGCAGGTGAGTTCTGTGTAGCCCCAAAGATCGGCTAGGATCCTGTCCAGGTTCGACTGGGTGAGCTGATCTCCGTACCTGAGATAAAAACGGGGAGAAGGAGCACAGGCAAGGATACTAAGCAGAAACAAGCACAGCGGGCCGCTATTGCGAATGGTCTTGAGCCTGGAAACCATAGACCAACTCCAACAGCTGCTTGACGATCCTTGCCGTGGCACCCCAGATATCCCATTCCTGGTACTGAAAGTGGTAAATGGGGTCCCACCCGGGATACCGGGTTGTGTCCACCCACAGGGAGCGGGGATCCATAAGGACAGAAACGGGGACAGAAAAAACGGCCGTGGTCTCATTTTGGTTTAACGAAAACTCATAGGGTGAGGGGATTAGGCCGACGAATGGGGTCACAAGGAAATTTGAGGCGGCAGTGACCTGGTCAAGCTGCCCCAAGATGCGCACGTGGCTGGGATCAATCCCGATCTCTTCCTGGCTTTCACGCAGGGCCGCCTCCAGGGGCCCGCGGTCCTGAAGGTCTATCTTTCCTCCAGGGAAGGCGACCTGACCACTGTGAGAGTTGAGCATCTCTGCCCTCTGCGTCAGGACCAGGTAGTCTCCATCGGACCTTTCCTGAATAGGGACCAGGACCGCAGCCGGCCTGAAGTGCTTCCCACTCAGTGTTCTCGGGGTCCGAGATTGAAGGACTTCGAAATTTTTATCGCCGATCATCTGTGGATTAAAGAGTTCCGCCTCACCAGATTCTATGATACGTAAGAACCGCTACACTAAATTTACCCAATCAAGGCTTAAAAATCCACCACAGTGAAAAAGGGAGAAATCAGCCTGGCAATCCGGATCCTGCGCCGAGAGGTACCCAAATGGGAGGTACCGATCGTTACATTAATAGCGGAATCCCGACACAGTCCGTTTCACATCCTGATCTCCTGTATCTTGAGCCTGCGCACTCAGGATGCGACTACGGCCAAGGCCAGTCACCGCCTTTTTGAACTGGCGGACACGCCAGGGGAGATGTTGCGTCTATCGGCTAGGAAAATTGAAAAGGTAATCTTCCCGGTCGGTTTCTATCGCGTTAAGGCACAGTCCATTCGAGAGATATGCCGGACCTTGATAAAAAAATATTCCGGTAAGGTCCCTGATGACATTGATGAGCTCTTGAAGCTCAAGGGGGTGGGGCGAAAGACCGCCAACCTGGTCGTGACCTTGGGTTACGGCAGGCCAGGGATCTGCGTGGACACCCACGTGCATCGGATATCCAACCGTTGGGGATACGTGCGGACCAAGAATCCCAAGGAAACGGAGTTCGCCTTGAGAGACAAACTGCCGAAGCGATACTGGATCGAATACAACGACCTGCTGGTCAGCTTCGGCCAGCACCTCTGCCGCCCCATCTCTCCTCTATGCAGCCGCTGTCCGGTGGAAAGGTACTGCGATCGGGTAGGGGTGACTACTAACCGGTGATCACCCCGCGGGATCAAAGGCTTCCGAGGAAGTCGGAGATTAGTGTTCCCACGCGATCCGGAGCCTCCACGGCCGTGAAGTGTTTCAGCCCCGGAAGGACATGGAGCTTGGAGTTCTTGATGTTCTGGTTGAGGTACTCTGCCATGGCGACCGGTGTGGCCCCATCCTGCTCGCCGACCA
>JACZXR010000013.1 GCA_022571535.1 Deltaproteobacteria bacterium
CGGTCGGGACGTATCTTTCGAGGATATCGAGGAACATTTCGGAGTGCTTCTCGTCTGCCTTACTGTGGGCGACAAAGTTGGGCATCTGTTCCGGTTTAAACCCCAGGTCTCGGGCCCAGCTTTTTGAAAGCCGGGTGCAATTGCCCCCGCCGATGTCGCCTAGGAGCCGATCGTCGTTGGTCCATTCGGCGATTGTGGATGCTGACAGGGCCTCCTGCCAGGGCCGATTACGTGCGATCCACCACCAGGCGTAAATCGCCGCCTGGGTCGTCGGGAGAGGTTGGGCATCAATGACCTCCTCTTCGCTAAGACCTACCTCGCTCCCCTGACGGAAGATAAGGTCCAAGTGTCCCACGGGCGAGTAGTCGTCTTCCACCAGCTCCTCGTATTCGTGAGAGAGAATCCTCTGTTTTACGATCATCTCCGGGCAGTTGGCTGCGACTTGCGGCCAGTAGTTACGCCGTTGGCGGACGTAGAGGCCGAGTTGCAGGAGGTAGAGTCTTGCCCTTTCCCGGGTTACCGTCACAGAGTAGAACTGTTGCATTTCGGGCGAAAGGAAAAGCCCCCTGACAACATCACCGAGCTTTTTGTGCCATTCTTTTAGTTGCATCAGTGCGTCTCCTTGGAAAGGCTATCCCTTAGTTTCCATTGCCGCCTGGAGAGCGGTCTCCAGCCTTCTCCGGTCGGCGGCAGGCAGATCCTTGGTTGGCCATCGCGGGAAAGAGCGAACGGGAAGCCCCCGTAGCCGGAGTGATTCCCGCAGGGCGGAGCGACCGAACTGCCTTGCCAGATCCGCCACTGTGCCAGTGAATTCGATCACCTGCCCTTGCAGGCGCACGGCATCCTCTAATTTCCTCTCTTCAATAGCGTGCCAAAGCTTTACCAACAGTTCCGGGATGGCAACCGTGAGAGGATGGATGCTACCCGCAAGGCCCCAGAGTACCCCAGGCATGAGGTAGACTGCAGAGCCCGAGAAGACCGCGCAAGAGGGAGGCAGGGCTCGGACAAACGAGAGCTGTTGGTCCAAAGGGATGAAAGACATCTTGATTCCACAGATGTCCGGAATCTCTTTGGTGAGCTTGACAGTCCACGCAGCGGTCATACGATAACCGCTGTTGACGGCGTTGTTGTAAATAAAAAGGGGATGGCGGACAGCTTCATAGATCGCCGTATAATGGGCAAAGACCTCGTCATCCGAATGTTCAAAATAGTAGGGGGGGACCACGGCTACGGCCGGGGCTCCCTTTTCCACTGCGTCTTTTGCCAGTGCTATAGTTGTGGGCGTGTCGGCGCATCCCACGTGGATGGTGGTGGGGATTCGACCCCCCACGGTCTCTAAGACCACCCTCGCGATCTCCTTCCTCTCATCCGGGCTCAGTGCGGGTCCCTGTCCAAAGGTGCCCAGGGCAAACAGTCCGTGGACGCCAGCGTTCAGATAGAAGCGAGTCAGTTCTCGAATTCCGTCATGGTCAACCTCGCCGGAATCAGTGAACGGAGTTGGCAGCGGGATAACAATACCGTTTAAGCGTGGCATCTTATCCTCCTTTGTCTTTACTTTTTCTTGATCCCAAGGGTCGGGCAGAATCTATCACAAAATACACGCCTGATGAAACCTAAGAGACTTCTCGGATCATAGGACCTATCCTTTGGTAAGGATAAGACCGTAGGTCCCTCATACTCTGAAAAGAGGGGCGGTTTCAACATTCCGGAGGTAGCCCTGCAGGTTTCAAAGAAATCGCTGGAATCAAGAGAGGGGTAAGCCTAAAATGGGAGCATTCTCGGATCCTTATTCCTTAGTGCTCATGCAAGTTATTTTAGGACCGTTCCATCCACACTTAGAAAACGCTCTGGCGGATGAGATCCTTGGCTATAGAAAGACGGACCTTTTGTGCCCTCTCATGGTCCTGGTCCCTTCCGTTTCTCTTCGTCGCCGGATCAAGGTTCTCCTGACCAACGAGCATCGCCTTAGTTTTCTCAACCTTCATATCCTGACCTTCCATCAGCTCTCCCTTCGCCTGTTTGAAGAGGCTCACGGGACAAACGGTTTGAGTCTCAGAGACGATGCCTTTCTCGAGGAGGTCTTGAGGCAGATTATCCGGATGGGACAGCCCGGCACTTCAGCCTTTTCCGGCATAGATGAAAGAGTAAGGGGCTGCGCTGCATTGGAGCAGACCCTCAGGGATCTCAAAGACGGGATGGTTGAGCTTTCTCCAACCATCGAGGCTTTGAATGAGGGCCATTTTGGTCGTCAGAACCAAAAAAAAATTTCAGAACTCTTTGTTCTCTTTGACACCTTCCTCACTTGCTGCAAGGAAAGGAGAATCAGGGACTATTCCGACCTGGACATCCAGGTTATCGAGCAGGTTCATTCATCGGAATTTCTCAAGCAGTTTAGACAAATTTTCTACTACGGCTTCTACGATCTGACGCAAGTTCAGGTCGACCTGTTCCGGTCCATTGCGCGCCAATATCCGACTACGCTGCTGTTCCCCCTTGTCCGACGCCATCCGGGGTGGACCTTTGCCGAGCGCTTTTTCGAAAGGTACGTCCAGGGCCTGGCCGGTGATGCCTCACAGACCGTGAATTTGGCGGGGGGCTCGAAGACGGGCCGGCTTGCCTCCCACCCTGGCATCCTCCCTCTTTTCGTGGATGAGCCTGGCGGGCTTAATGAACCTGTGTCAGAGAATCTCCGCACCACGATCTTGAGCTGCTTCGGCGCGCGCGACGAGGTGACGACTGTGGCAAAGGAGATACTCCGGTTGGTCTCCGATGAGGGCATAGCCTTTGGTGAAATTGGAGTGGTGGCACGAGATCTAGAAGCTTATGTCCCATGGCTCAAGGAAGCCTTCACGGAACATGGCATCCCCATTACCACCACGGCCCAGGAGCCTCTAGTCCAGTTTCCAATGGTGAAAGCCGTGCTGCTCCTCATCACCCTGGCATCCAGGGACTATCTCCGTTCTCACCTCGTCGATCTGGTTTCTTCTCCTTTCTTTAACATCCGTTCTTTCTGCCCGGACGGACTCACGCCTCGTCCCGACCTCTGGGATCTTTTTACCCGGCGCATGGGGATTACCAAGGGGCTGTCTGGATGGCGCAGGCTGGAAAGACACTTGAACAGAGATTTAATCCTGACGGAAGCCGAGTACGAAAATGAAGCACTCAGGACATTAACCGTTTCCGCCAGTCAAGTTCGCATACTCTGGGATCTATTTACCAACCTCTACGAGGATCTGGAGTCCTTGCCGAGGGAAGCCTCTTGGAGCCAGTACGTCAGTGCCTGGAAAGGGCTGTTGCAAAAATACCTGGAGATCTCCAATGGAACAAAAACTCAGGGTCCATCGCAGGAAGATCAGGTCAGGGCGGAGGTTCTCAATACCCTTGAGCGGCTTGTCGGTCTGGATGTCATCAACACAAAAATATCTCTGGTGCATTTTATCCAGACTTATCGGCGCCTGTTGGATCGGTCCTCCATTCCGCTATCGGACTGGAATGTGGACGGTGTGGCCGTAGAGGATGTTATGACGACTCGGGGAGTACCTTTTCGGGTGCTCTTTATCTTGGGTTTAAACGAGGGCACCTTCCCTCGCACCATCCGGGAAGACGCCTTCCTGAGGGATCGGCATCGACGGGTCCTGGAGACGGTATTGGGATACAAAGTCAGTGAAAAGCTCGCCGCGTTCGACGAAGAAAAACTCCTCTTTACCTTGCTTGTAGGGGCTGCAAGAGAACGTCTTTACTGCCTGTACCAGCGCTCGGATGAAAGCGGAAGGGCCTTGATTCCTTCCTGGTATCTGGGGGAGCTTCGTCGCTCCTTGGGGAAAGGTGAGGCCAGCTCCTTATTGAGGGAAACGGTCGTTCCGCGGGGGATCACGGAAAAGCGGCAGATAGAGCCATTCAACCGGCACGAGTTGCTGCTTCCCCAGGAACTTGCAGTCTGGTTGAGCCTGGAGTCCCGAGACCCGCTCCCACTCATCGAGCGCTTCTCGGACTCAGGAAATATTTACCGGCGTGGGCATCTAGCGATAGAATCTCTGGAGGACACAGGAGGGAGCCTTGCTGAATACGACGGGACCGTTGGGCTACTGCCAGAATTTTGGAATCGTCTTCGAGATCGGGGCGTCTCCCCGAGTGCGCTGGAGCGCTATGCCCTCTGTCCGTTTCAGTTCTATGCGCGTAATATTTTAAGGCTCGGACGGCTGGACCGCCCGGAAGAGATCACCGGTCTCAGTCCCTCCGACACGGGTGAGCTTGCACATCTCATCTTGAAATTATTCTACCAGGAGCTTATCGACCGGGGCTATTTTGCCTCCAACGAATCCCCGCTGGATGTTCAAAGGACCCTGGCGGCATGTGCTCAGCGGGTCTTCTCTGAATTTGAGTCGGAGAGGCCGGTGGGGTATCGGCTTGCCTGGGAGATTTCTCAGGAGGCACTTACGGAGTTGCTGGGGCAGGTAGTGGAACGGGACTGCAAGGAACTATTTCAATCGGGTTATCGTCCTCTTGCGGTTGAGATCGAGGCCAAGGGGCAGTTGGAAGACCGATGGCCGGCTCCGCTGAAGGGCCTCAGCATTCACGGTCGTATGGACCGAATCGATTATTTGGCTGATAAAAACCATTATCGGGTAATCGATTACAAGTATAAATCAACTCCAAGTCAGTCCACAGAGGACAACAATCTCAGCCGCTCCGCCCTGCGCGGTCAGCGGCTGCAGCCCCCGTTTTATCTCCTCCTGGGAAAACGTTTTGCAACCCAGCACAATAAAGGAGCGGCGGATCCAACAATTGAGGCTGCATTTTATTTTCTTGCGCCGGATTGGCCAAAGGGTCCTCTCGTTTCCGAGACCTTTCCTCCTGAGGGCTGGGATGGATCACTGGGTTCGGGACTGAAGGAGACCCTCTCTCTTCTTCTCAAGGGAATTCAACAGGGCCAATTTTTTATCCATCCAGGTTCACATTGTGAGCACTGTGAGGTCTCAGAACTCTGCCGGAAAAACCACCTGCCCTCCAGGTGGCGAGCGGATAACGATCCCAGAACGCAATCGTTTCGCAAGCTACGGCAAAAAAACCTGAAAAAGGAGGAGGTGGATCGAGAAAAGAAGCCTCGTCAAACGAAGGGAAAAGAGACATGACGGATCGTCCTGAATGTGCAGAGCGACCCGATCTTGGTGATCGGCCGGATCGCGAACTGGCGGCGACCACCTTTGATCGTAATGTAGTGGTCACGGCAGGGGCGGGAACAGGTAAGACCACCTTGCTTGTGGATCGCCTGGTACATTTGCTGATGCGCAATCCGGAACCGCTGAAGATCACTGAAATCGTGGCTCTGACCTTCACTAATAAGGCCGCAAACGAGATGAAGCTTCGCCTCCGGGAACGCCTCCAATCCTATCTTGGAGTCCGGTTGGATAGGGCTCCAGCCGACAAGAATGAGGAAAAGACTCAAGGAGAGGTTGGTTCCCTTATTGCAAGATACCGTCTGACTAAAGACCAGGTCGATTCTCGAGCCAGAGAGGCCCTCCGCCACATCGAGCGAAGCGGGATAGGCACCGTTCACAGTTTTGCCGCTACCCTGCTCAGACTCTACCCCATGGAGGTTGGGCTGGACCCGCAGTTCCGTGAAGACGACGGCGCGTGGTTTGAGCGTTACTTCGATGAGAGCTGGGCTGTCTGGTTGGATCAGGAGCTGTCTGCCCAAGGGGATCGAAGGGAAGACTGGAAACAGATCCTGAGGAAAATTCCGTTGAGCAAGATGCGAGACTTTGCCTTCTCCTTATGCTCGGAGACCGTTCAGCTTGACCGGCTTGGGCATCACTCCCTGGATGGAGGGATTCCCCCAACTATAAGGAAGTGGCTGGAGGAGCTGGAAGAAAAGGCCGCAACCCTCCTCAGGATACACCCTGATGGTAAACTCCAGATCGATAAGCTTACGGCTATTTCCCATAAAATTATCTGCGAGGTTTTGGCGCGCGGCGAACTCGCGGAGGGCGGGCTGGAAGAAGAGAAGGCATTTCTGGCAGAGAAAGAACCAAGTCAGGTAAAGGCGTGGAGTGGGAGTGAATTCGAGCAGGCGAGGGAGCTGGTGCGTGTGGCAAAACGCCTCTGCCAGGTTGATGAGAAGCTAACGCGCCGGCTCTGCGGCCTTCTCATCCCGTTCGCCGAGAGTTGCCGTGAGGGTTTCGTTAATGAAGGCTTTGTCTCGTTTGATGGATTGCTGGTCCGGGCAAGGGACCTCGTTCGCGACCACTTGCCCGTACGCGAAGAGTTAAAGCAGCAGTTCAAAGCAATCCTGGTTGACGAGTTTCAGGATACCGATCCCATTCAATACGAAATTCTCCTCTATCTGGCCGAGCAGGTTGGACTGAATGCGCGGCATTGGAGTGCGGTCAAGTTGACACCTGGCAAGATCTTTGTGGTGGGCGATCCCAAACAGTCCATTTACGCCTTCCGTAGGGCCGACATCGAGGCCTACTTGAAAGTCGTTCAGGAAATCATCAAGGCACAAAACGGCATCGAATGCCGGCTTACCACCAATTTCAGGAGCCACTCAGGTATTCTGAACGTCGTGAACGGCGTCTTTGCATCGTTGATCCGTGCACGAGAAGGATTACAACCTTCCTACGTACCCATTCTTTCCCCTGAATCCAGCGGGACCGACGGAACGATCGGCCCCAACTCTTTACCTTTTCGAAACGTAGAGATCCGTAGAGTCGAGCCCAAAGATGGGAGGGCAAACGCGGATCTTGCGCGCAGGCTGGAGGGGGAATGCCTGGCCCGCTGGCTTGAGGAGGAAGTCCTTGGCAAGGCCACGGTGCTGGACCGGGATCGGAATCCAGTACCGGTAGAGGCCAAAGACGTAGCCATCCTTTTGAGAACATTAGCGAACGTCCATCAGTACCTGGAACCGCTTCGAAGGAGGGGAATTAGGTATGTGGTGGAAGGGGAGAGGCACTTCTATGCCGCACAGGAGGTGATCGACGCCGTGAACCTTCTGCGTGTGGTGGAGACCCCCTACGATAGGTCCGCCCTGGTGGGCCTTTTGCGCTCACCGGTGGGGGGACTGAAGGATAAGGAGATCTATCAACTCCACTGCCATGGCCTGCTAGACTACCGCAGAGTGGAACTGTGGGAGGAAGGTGCGAAGAAAGAGTTTGGCCCGCTCATCAAGGACCTCTATGAGATCCTTAACAAGCTCCATGCGGAGACGCGCAAACTCCCGGTCGGGGAGGCGGTATCGCGCGTCTTTGCCAAGCTTCCGGTTAAAATCCTGGCTGCTCGTTCTTTTAATGGCGAACAGGCGGTCGCTAATTTGGAAAAGATTCGTCAGCAAGCAGAGCTGATGGGACGACAAGGGTTGGGGACCCTTAAGGAAGTGATCGCGATGCTCCAGCGTCGGGTGACGGATGTAAAAGAGGAGGGAGAGAGCGCCCTCGCAGAAGAAAACGTCGACGCTGTCCGGATCCTCAGCGTTCACAAAGCCAAGGGACTGGAATTCCCCGTCGTGGTTCTTGCCGGTTGTCATGGGGAAATGAATCGCCGGGATGATGATCAAGAGGTGGAATATGATTGGTCCACGGATCTTGTGGGCTTACAGGTGGGAGGCCACTGGAATTTATCCGGAATTTACCTGGCGGAGAAAAGAAGACTCCGGGATAGAGAGGAGCAAAAGAGGGTGCTCTATGTAGCCATGACGCGGGCCCGAGAGCACCTGACGGTTTCCTGCGCCGCTACGGCCAGAAGAGGCGGTGGGAGTTTTCTCTCCATGCTGGAAGAGGCCGTTGGGGAATTGACCCTCTCACACGGAACGGGAATCGTCCCTTCTGGAACCGGGCACATTAGGATCAAGGTGTTGGTGGAGTCCCTTGAGCCTCCGAAGCAGGACCGAGCGGAAGGCAGGAAGAAACTGCGCGAATTTGATTGGACGGCGTATGCTGATTTATGGGGTCGGCGGATCAACTATTTTAAGAAAGCCATCCGTACCCCGCTTTTTGTGACGCCTACATTGCTCAAGGCAAGGGAGGAAGAGGTGACCGAAGGGGCTCCTCAGAGTGAAAGAAGGTCTGGGACCAGGGAACAGGCTCTTCTCATTGGAGATTTTGCCCACAAATTTCTTCAGCATTGGGATTTTTCGGTGAACCCGGAAACCTTTCGTGACAGGCTCCAGTCCTTTATGACCCGCTATCCATTGGAGGGACTGGATCGAAATGGGTCGGCCATTCAAGCAGAGCTTGAAGAGATGTTCCGGGGGTTTTTTAGCTCTCCAGCCTATGAGGAGTTACGGACCTCGCAGATCCTCGGGCGAGAGGTCCCTCTGCTTATCCCATGGAAGGCACAGGTGATGGAAGGAGTCATAGATGTACTTTACGAAAAGGAGGGCAACCTCTATCTGGCTGATTACAAAACAGATCGTGTTCAAAGGAAGGATCTCTCCTCTGTGATGGAGCGCTATTATCACCAAGCCGAGATCTACTCTGAGGCCGTCTGCCGCAGCCTGCAAAGGGATGTGAAGGGATTCAAGTTAATTTTCTTGAGACTAGGCGAAGCGATTCAGGTTTTATGATATAAAATATCTTGTTGCCACCGCTTTTAGATAGAAGTCACTAGGAGGCGAGGTGAAATTATGAAGCTTTCACTAAGATCCTTGACAATCACGGCGGCTGTCCTGTGGGGCGGCAGCTTTTTGGTGGTCTCCGGGGCCAATCTTCTCTGGCCTCCCTATGGTGCAGCCTTTCTTGAGATCATGAGCTCTCTTTATCCTGGATACGAGGCTGCCGGAACTCCCGGCAGTGTTATTGTGGGTACTCTGTATGCCATCTTTGATGGGGCCATCGGCGGTGCCTTTTTTGCCTGGATCTATAATTGCTTTGCCGGCTGACATTAAAATAATGTAAACCCCACCTCTTGAGGCGGGCACAAAGCCGATGGGGGTTCCAAAGGGGAGAAGCGGCAGTTCTCCCCTTTGGTCGAACACGGGGATTCAAACCCCGTGTTCGATATAACTTGATTCTTCACTTTGTTCAGAATGACGAGCGCGCAGCGTGGAAGAACTATGCATCGAATCCTCCTTGACGAACCACTATGTTATTTGCGGTAAAAATCAGCGATTCTCTCTACGACTAATTCCTGCAGTTCTGAAGTTAGCTCGGGATACATGGGGATAGCTAGTACCTGTGAGGCGACTAATTCGGCGTTGGGAAAGTCTCCCTTGTGGTAGCCCAGGTAGTCGAAACAGGGCTGTAGGTGTAAGGGGAGCGGGTAGTAAACCTGTGTCTGAATTCCGTGCTCTCCGAGATAGTGTCTCAACTCGTCCCGGCGCTGCACGCGGACCACATAGCAATTAAAAACATGGGATTTCCCGTTGCCACCTGGAGGTAGGGTGATAATCTGGTTCCCGACCAGTCCTGTCGTTAAAAATAGGCTGTGGTAGAGATCGGCTCGCTGGATTCTCTCATCATGCCACTGGTCCAGGTGGCGCAGCTTGACCTTTAGGACCGCTGCCTGTATCACATCCAAGCGCGAGTTGATGCCCACGGCCTGGTGGTGATACTTCGAGCCCTGTCCATGGACCCTGAGCATCCTGACCTTATCAGCTAATGGACTCTGGTCGGTTGCCACCAGGCCTCCGTCTCCAATTCCACCCAGGGTCTTCGTGGGGAAAAAAGAAAAGCATCCCAAATCTCCTGCGGTCCCGGCAGCCCTGGAAATTCCTGGGCCTATCTGGAACCGCGCGCCGAAGGCCTGGGCGACGTCCTCGACAATGGTGAGATGATATTTGTGCCCAAGTGAGACCAGGGATGACATGGAGCAACATTGCCCAAAGAGATGGACCGGCAAAATGATTTTAATCCGACAGTGAGTCTCTGGGTCAAACAATCCCTGCCCTTCTGGGTGCGGCTTGAACCGCCCTTTCAGAAGGACCTCCACCGCCTTTGTGTCCATCAGGTAGCTCTCAGGATCGATGTCCACAAAGAGAGGGGTTGCCCCCAAGCGTGTAACGCAAGAAACCGTGGAGAAAAAGGTGAAGGCAGGAACCAAGACCCCGTCTCCCGCCCCGATTCCAAGCGCCATCAGGGAAAGGAGCAATGCGTCACTCCCGGAGGCTACACCGATGGCACCATTACATTGAAGATAGGAGGCCACCTGTTCTTCGAATTGCTGGACTGACGGTCCTAGGATGAAGGCCTGGGAGTCCAGGACCTCATCGAGCGCATGTCGGACTTCAGTCTGGATCCTACCGTATTGCGCTTTAAGGTCCAGGAGCGGGACCTTGATAGTGGGTATCTCTGCCCTTTTCACAGTTGTTGCCTTGGTGAAGTAACTCCGGGGGCAGGTGGACAACTCTTTGACTGCCGGTTATCCGCCCCAAATGGCACTTTAAACGCTCGTCTTGACTGCAGGTGGCTTACCCTTCAAGGTCTCTTCGGCTATCTCGGCTAGTAGGCGGTCATTTTCGTGGTCCAGAGCAAAGACCCGAAACTGTACTACTTTTGAAGGGATAAACTCGAAAAGCTCTGCCAGGGACTCACTGGCAATCTCACCCGTGGAGGGATCAAAGATATAGATCTGCTTCTTTCCCATGGCGAAAGGGCTTTCAGGCCTGGGGTCTTGGGTCGCCATATCCACGCGAAAAGTTAAATCGCGAGAAGATGGTGGAAGAGAGGCTCGGACACGTTCTTCCCAATCACCCTCCTGGACCAAGGCCATGCCGTAGCGCAGCTCGTTCAGTGACAGAGTTCGATCATAGGCCATCTTCCATTTGATATCCCGACCCAGAATCCTTCCCCATTCTCGTGCCAGGTCTTTGGTCTCTTCTTTCCCCCACCGCCAGTGGGAGACCTCCTCCAATAAAGACCAGTCCGTGAGATAAAGGTAGCGCTCCATATGGTCAAGAGGGTTCCCAGGAAAGACCTTCCGAATGGTCTCCGGAAAAATCTCTCTCAGGTGGAGATCGATGGCGCGTGTGGTTCGGTGATAATAGACATTGGTATAAAGGTAGAGGCGAGTGTTCAGGAACATCGCTAATGCTGTGTTACCCGACTTATGGAGGGTTAGACCTTTAGGGGAAAAGAAGGAATAGTGGATCAGCCGCTCCCGATCTATGGGTCCCACTGCGACGCCACACATGTAGGAGTCCCGTGAAACGTAGTCGAGGTTATCAAAGGTATAGATTCCACTGGTCAAAGGTTGAAGGAACCTGAGCCATTTGGGTTTGTGGCTATCGTCCTTGCCGTTTTTTTTGATGGGAAAGGCGATGTCCTCCGGTTTGAGCTCTTCTCCCGGGGCGAAAGGGCCACTCGGGCTGCGGCGCAACTGCCGAATCAGTTCACCGAGCTTCTCTCGAATAATGACCTGCCCTATATCTTCATGGGTAATCTTGAATTCCGTTAGGAAGTTGTCATCAAAAAAATGTCCAAAAGGACCATGCCCAACGTCATGGAGAAGACCGGTCACCCTTAGATACTCCTCAATAAAAGGGGCGGAAGGGCACTCGTCTCCCAAAATTCGGTAGAGCGAAGGGTAGAGGTGTTTGGCAAACTCTCCTGCGAGGTGCATGGCCCCTAGAGAGTGTTGGAACCGACTATGTTCTGCCGAGGGATATACCCAGCGGGCGCTCTGCAATTGATAAATATAGCGAAGTCTCTGAACCCACGGGGAATCAATGAGGTCCTTCTCGGTTATTTCCCCTTTCTGCTGCGGAATGGTGAACTGGATGTAGTGGTGAATGGGATCGGCCATCAGGGCCGTCCCCTCATATTCCCTTTCCATTCTTTGGACCATCCCGTCAGAGCTCAAAATTCATCTGCGCTGTCCATTGTTCGCCTGTTTTTCCCATACGGCATTGGTGGTGAACTACAGCCCGAATCTCCCTCTGGATTTCATGACGATCGGGGTCGTATTTCTCGCCTCTTCCCTCGGCGCGGACATAGAATTCCCTAGTCTCATGGACTTCGAATTCCTTGAGTAGGTATCCGCTTCCCTGATAGAGATACAGCAGTTCACGCATCCAGTTAACCATCAAGTCATTGTCGTCTATCCCTTCGACTTCCAGAGGAAGACGTTCTTGTATTTGGACCTTTTCCAGATCGGTCATTAGGTCAAAAATGGCAAAGGCCGACTTGGTAAGGAGTTCAGACTTTGTCTTTCCAACGACCTTGACGATTAACTCTGGGGAACTTTTGATAATTTTGTATCCCCTCCCGTTCGCCATGATTATTCTCCTCTCAAAACACAGGGTTTAAGCCAGAGAATCCAACACCTCAGGATCGATTGATTAGGCTAGCCGCAAAGCCAGCCCCAAAGCCGTTGTCAATGTTTACCACAGTAACCCCCGCGGCGCATGAATTCAGCATCCCTAGAAGAGCAGAGATGCCCTGAAAGCTCGCCCCGTACCCAATGCTTGTGGGGACGGCGATCACGGGCTTATCTATCATCCCGGCAACCACGCTGGGTAAGGCCCCCTCCATGCCTGCGACGACAATTAGGACGGAGGCCGAAAGGAGCCTCTGTCGGCTGTCCAAAAGACGATGAATCCCGGCCACTCCCACATCGAAAAGCCGTTCCACCCGATTGCCCATCATCTCCCCCGTCAGCACCGCCTCCTCCGCAACGGGAATGTCCGATGTCCCGGCACAGATGACTAGTAATGTACCCTTTCCCCTCATCGGGATCCGCTTCCCGATCCAAGTCGCTGCACGGGCTTTGGAGTGATATCGTAGGCCCTTGACCTGTTTGCGCAGGGCCGTCATCTTTTCTGCTGACAGCCGAGTAATCAATACATTCGCCCCTTGCCTCCGCATCGCCCGTGTAATTGCTGCGATGGCATTGGTTGGCTTTGCCTCCCCCATAATGACTTCAGGGAAGCCCTGCCTCAGAAACCGGTGGTGATCTAACTTGGCAAATCCCAGATCTTCAAAGGGAAGGTCGCGCAGTCTTTCTATAGCTCTGTTGACCGTTACGCTGCCTTTCCGAACGCCGTCTAAGAGTTTTGCTAATCTCTCGGTGTCCATATCCCCTCTTACCGATGTCCCACCAAACTCACTGGTCCCGGCACAGCACGGAACATTAAGCTATCAGGTTTGGTATGTGTCATGGACGGCAGAGTTCGGGAATTATGGTCTGTCCTTGAAGTGGTCGTAGCCCATCTTTGGAAATGGCAGAGGGGTTCCTTTGGCATTCACGATCGTGATTCCATGGCGGGCAGGGACACATTTTCCGATGCGTGTTATCGGGACACCTAACCGTGTGCGGATCTCTTCCAGACGAGCGCGGTCCCGAGCACGGATACAGAAAAGGAGTTCATAGTCTTCCCCTCCCGTAAGGGCGTAGCGGACTTCCTTCCAACCTGCGCAATGCTGAAACTGACGGGAAAGAGGCAGGGCCTCTTGCCAAATGACTGCCCCGGTCCCACTGGCCTCACAGAGATGGGCCAGGTCCTGAAGCAGACCGTCACTGATATCGATCATAGCCCGGGCAAGCCTTTTTTTCGCCAAGAGGGCTCCGGCCTTTAGACGAGCGGTTGGAAGGCGATGGCGAGAACCAAGATAAGCAATCTCAAGACCTTTGGCCCTGGCCTTTGAGGTCTTGAGAAGATCAAGGCCCAAAGAGGAGTCTCCGATGGTTCCCGTAACATAAAGATCATCCCCCACTTTTGCACCGCTTCGCGTAACGGCCCCGTAAGGGGCGTGGCCTACCAGGAAGGCGCTGATGAAAAAGAGCTTCGAGGAGCTGGTGTCTCCCCCCACAAGAGCCACACCGCTTTGAGATGCCAGCCGCCTTATCCCACGATAAAATTCTTCTACATCCTTGACCTTGAAGTCAACAGGTATTCCCAGGGAAAGAACTAAATAGGCCGGGCTCCCCCCCATGGCCGCCAGGTCACTCAAATTGACTGAAAGGGTCTTATAACCCAGGTCGAAGAAGGAAGTCCATTTAAGATTAAAGTGAACACCTTCAATAAGAAGGTCTGACGTGATGAGAATCGAATCCTGTCTAGACGTTACCCAAGCGGCGTCATCTCCAATCCCTATACGAACACCCCGACCTCTCGGGGTGGCCTTCTGAATCATTTCAATAAGCCCGAACTCCCCTAGCTCCTTTAGTCTCATCTAGACCCTTAGGGGAACTGGCTTCTCCCTCCTCACCTTACCCGGGAGCCGCCTCTCCTTTTCCCTTCGTTTGCCTTTGGCTTGATGCATTTTTTTCCCTGCCGCTTGGGCTCTGGAGGATCTGTCACTTCTAGGCAGAAGGGACGCATCTAGAACATCAGACATGGTCTTGGCAAGGACGAAGTGCAGTCGGCGCCGCAGCGGCTTGGGAATTTCGTCCAAGTCCTTCTCGTTTTGATCAATGAGGCCGCAAAGGCGCTGAACCTTGGCCGCACTTCCGTTTACGCCTTGATTGACAAAGGCAAGCTGGAGAGTCGGAAAATGGGACGGCGGCGCATGGTGACCACTGCTTCGATCCGGCGGCTTGTCGACAATCAGGACTAAGTGGCATGGCGATGAAGCGGCTTAACCCGCGCCGCGCCAAGCTGCACCGGTCCTACAGCGTTAATGAACTGGCC
>JACZXR010000014.1 GCA_022571535.1 Deltaproteobacteria bacterium
TCACCCCATCTAGAGCGCCTGCCATACTATCTCCCTGTCTTACCCAATTTTCATCCTGAGGGATAACCCCTACTCAGCATCTTGGACTCTAGGCGTTATCATGGCTCCAAAGGCTAGGTCAAGCTGATTTGTATTCGGACCATCTCTTGATCCTCCCAATCCCAGAGTAGGTTCGAGTTTCCACGCCTTCCTGATATCTATAAATTGGTTTTGAACTATGGGCTGAAGGATGCGAAGGAAGCAGCGCCACCTATATGGCTCCCTCTTTACGTAACGCGCTCATATCCTCGGTGGTATACCCAAGGGAATTGAGAATCTCCTCTGTGTGTTCTCCTAATCGAGGCGGCTTGATAGTTACACTAGGCGGGGTCCTCTCAAGGCTGACCCCGTTTTTCACAAGCTGCATTGTACCCACATCGGGGTCCTTCAGTTCGACAAGGCGCTCCAGATGACTGACTTGAGGATCCTGAAAGACCTCATCTAAAGTCCTGATAGGAGCGCAGGGGACGTCCCGCTTTTCTAACAACCTCAGCCAGTGATTCCTCGGGGCAGCTTTAAAGATCTCCTTTAAGATCTCGTTGATTACGTCGTAGTTTTTTAACCTGCCCTCACGATCTTTAAACCGGGGATCATCCTTCAATTCGGAATGTCCTGTGACTTCTGTAAGCCCTTCCCAAAATTTCTGGGGATGAGAGAGATGGACAATGAATGGCAACCCATCACTTGCCACAAACGCGTAAACCTGGGCTTGACGCAGGCGACTCTCCATACGTGGAACTTCTCCTGTGGCCAGGTACTGGGTGAAACCGTATCCGATAAAGCTTATCGTTGCCTCCAAGAGAGAGGTCTCCACTTTTTGCCCTTGGCCTGTTCGCTCACGAGCCATAAGGGCCGCTAGAATTCCGTAAACCCCGTAGATACCGGCTAGATGATCCGAAAAAGGGGCCCCCGGGCCCTTCGGAGACTCCAGATCGGTTAATATGCTCAGAAGTCCGCTAAACGCCTGGCCCAAGGTGTCGTAACCAGGTCTATCTCGGTATGGCCCGCTTTGGCCGAACGCTGAAATAGAACAATAGATAACTCTGGGGTTGATCTCGCTGACAGTCTCGTAACTAATTCCCAGACGATCCACTACCCCGGGGCGGAAGTTTTCAACGATCACGTCCGCATTCTGGGCAAGGCGTAAAAAAATCTCCCGACCCTCCTGGCTCCTGAGGTTGAGGGTCAGACTCTTCTTGTTGCGATTAAGGCTCCAGAAGATGGGACTGTAATCCCTAGGTTCCTTCTCCCAGGTTCGGAAAGGATCCCCTTTACCAGGCGATTCAACTTTAAGCACCTCCGCTTCCAGATCACCCAACAGCATCGTCGCAAATGGACCTGCGATGTAGCTGGTCAAATCCAACACTTTGATCCCATGTAAGGCGCCTGCCATTTGTCCTCCGCAAATTCTCTACTTAGCTTATGCTCCATAACAAAGCTACAGATTGCAGTCAAATCGTTGCTTGTTACCTTCCTAGTATTCGAATCCTTGACAATCTACCGATGGCCATTTACCATCGGTTGAAAACATACTTGTTTTCATTTTTAGCTGTGAAATGGATTATTTCGGCAGTAAAACAGTGTCGCGTGTCGTGGGGGTCTCGCTCCGGCAGATCCAGTATTGGGATGAGCAGGGATTTATTCACCCCTCGATTCGCCCCGCTTCGGGAAGGGGAACAAAGCGGGTTTATTCCTTTTCTGACCTGGTTAAGTTGAAGGTAGTAAAGAATCTTTCTGATCATGGACTTAGCGTTCGCCGTATTCGCACGTGCCTGCTTTACCTCAAGAATTATTCGCTGTCAGGGAAATCGCCTGCCCTCTCTCTTAAGTACCTTACCGATGGCAAGAAGATTTTTGTCTTAACTGACAATCGGAACAAGATCCTGGATGTGCTCGACCGCCAGTTTGTTTTTTCTCTTGCCATCGGAAATCTGGTGCAAGAATTGAACGGTGAGGTCCGTCGTCTGGAACGAAGAGAGAAATCCAGCCCTCGAATCTCTCCCATAGCTAGAAGACGTGCAGTTGCGGTGAGGCGAAGAGGTTAGGCGTGGAACAAGTCAAGGTGACCCCGATGATCCGGCAATACCTCCAGATCAAGGAGAGGTATCGCGATGCTATTCTACTTTTCCGTCTTGGGGATTTCTATGAGATGTTCTTTGAAGATGCCGAGAAGGCGTCGAAGATTCTGGACATTGCGTTGACCTCGCGTAATCGGGCCGATGACTCCTCTGTTCCCCTCTGTGGGGTCCCTTATCATGCGGTGAATCCATATGTAGGTAAACTGTTAGAGGCGGGATACAAGGTGGCTGTGTGCGAGCAGGTGGAGGACCCCAAGTTGGCGAAGGGGATGGTTCAGAGAGAGGTGGTCCGGGTAATCACTCCAGGAACCGTCACCGATGGAGAGGTCCTGGATTCCCGAGAAAATAATTTCCTCGTTGCCATAGCGTAGGAAGGAGAGAATTATGGCTTGGCGCTTACAGATGTGACCACGGGTGAGTTTCGGTTTACTCATATCACGGATTACCCGCCTCTCGTGGAAGAGATCTGGCGTGCCAACCCGCGTGAGCTGATCTTTCCCGAGGGGAATGCTGCATTCCTAGAACGCCTCAGTAAAGATTTCGGTGGCATCCACTTTAGTCCAGTCGAGGAATCATACTTCTCCAAACAGGCCAAAGAACGCCTCCGGTCGCTCAAGCTCTGGTCCGGTCCTGAAGGGGAATGGGACCAGGGAATCCGGGCGGCTGGGGCGATTATCTCTTTCCTTGAGAGAAATTCACCCGAGGTCCTTAAGGCCATAGGGTGCCTGCAGCACTATCGGGCCTCTCAGTATCTCATGATCGACGAAACGACCAGGCACAACCTAGAACTCCTCCGCGATTTTCAGGGGGAAAGGAAGGGTTCTCTTCTTGGAATCTTGGACAAAACCATGACACCCATGGGGGCCAGGCAGTTGCGTCAGTGGATACTCTACCCTCTCCTGGACGAGAGGGATATTCGGCAAAGGCAGGGGGGAATTGAGGAACTGGTAGGAGACTATGAGGGGCGCCAGGATCTCAGATGCACCCTCAAGGGTGTGCAGGACCTGGAAAGGCTGGCTAGTCGAATTGTTGCGGGTAATGCTACCGCGAGAGACCTCGTGGCCGTTAAAGAAAGCCTGCGTGCCCTGGTTCCGATCCGCAAAAGACTCCAGAAATATCAAGCGGAAATTTTTGCTCTCATCGAACGAGAGCTGTCGGATCTCCCGGAGGTCGTGGAGCTTGTGGAGCAGGCCATCGTGGATAGCCCGCCTCCCGTGATGAAGGGGGGAGGGGTCATCCGTCCGGGATTTCACGCTGAGTTGGAAGAACTACGGTCGGTGCGGAGCAACGCCAAAGGTTGGATTGCCCAGTTGGAGAGTCGAGAACGGAAAAAGACTGGTATCCACTCCCTGAAGGTTGGGTACAATAGAGTCTTTGGCTATTACATAGAGGTTACAAAGGCTAATATTAAATTGGTTCCCTCCGATTATGTCCGCAAGCAAACCCTCGCTAATGGAGAGCGCTACATTATCGCTGAGCTGAAGGAGTACGAGGCTAGGGTTCTGGGCTCCGAGGAAGAGATCCTTAAGCTGGAGCTTTCCCTATTTGCCGAGGTGCGGGAGAAGGTCGCCTCTTTTTACGGCAAGTTGAAGCAGACCGCCCTTGGGCTGGCGACGCTCGATGTTTTTCTTTCCCTTGCCGAGGTGGCTCAATCGCGCCACTTCATCCGGCCAAGGGTCGATTCCGGTTTGACCATAGCGATCCGAGAAGGACGTCATCTCGTAGTCGAGGCAGTTCTGGGCCGAGGGGCCTTTGTTCCAAATGATTGCCATTTGGATTCCGAATCGCACCAGATCCTGATTCTAACCGGCCCGAATATGGCGGGAAAATCGACCTATATGCGCCAGGTGGCACTGATCGTCATCTTGGCGCAGATGGGAAGCTTTGTCCCGGCAGCAAAGGCCCATATTGGACTGGTAGATCGACTCTTCACTCGAATCGGAGCGGCAGACTCCCTGGCCCGTGGAGAATCGACATTCATGGTAGAAATGAAGGAGACATCACGAATATTACGGGATGTTTCTCCCCGAAGCCTGATTCTCCTGGACGAGGTGGGTCGTGGGACCAGCACATTTGACGGTATTTCAATTGCCTGGTCCGTGGCCGAATATATACACGATGCCTTCTGTCGTCCCCGGACCCTGTTTGCCACACATTACCACGAGCTCACGGATCTGGCCCTCACCAAGGAGCGGGTAAAAAACTTCAGCTTTGCTGTCAAGGAGTGGAAAGGGCAGGTTATCTTTTTGCGCAACCTCGTGGAGGGCGCGTCTAGTCGCAGTTATGGTATCCATGTTGCCCATCTGGCCGGGTTGCCGCCTTCGGTTATCCATCGGGCCAAGGAGATTCTTAAGAACCTCGAGGGGGGAGAGCTGGATGAGCGAGGTCGGCCGAGACTTGCCGGGGTCTCGGAAGCTCATGACCCCGCTCAGATTATGCTCTTTACGTCTTCTGATTATAAGCTTCGAGAAGAGTTAAAAAGAGTCGACGTGTCGGTCCTTACTCCCATTGAGGCTCTGAATTATCTCCATAGGCTGGTGAAAGAGGCGAATAGGGAAGGCCAGTAAATCAGATGCGCGCTCTCCGTATCCACTCTGTTCTTTACGGCATTTTCATTCTGACCTTTTGTATTTTTTATTGGTCGAGTTCAATTGGTGCAAAAGACAGTAAGCCGAGCAGGACACTTGTTACGAAGATCCGCCACCTCTCATCCGGGAGCTACGCTAGGGTGGTTGTTGATCTCTCGAGCGGGGTCCATTATGAAACTCATACCCTGAAAAAGGAGCCTTTAAAAGGCCTCTCTCCAAGAATTTATGTGGACCTGATGGGGGCCCGCTTGTCCCCGCATGCAACCCGGCAAATCTTAGTCCGAGATAGATTGCTGCGGCGGGTACGTATAGGGCAGTTTAGCTCGAATGTGGTCCGGGTGGTCCTGGACCTGGAGAGTTTCACTGACCATAAGACCTTTTTGCTCCCGGACCCGCATCGCCTGGTGGTGGATGTCTACGGCCGGAGAAATGGGAGAAAGAGGGCGCCTATAGCCAGAGGGAAGACCATTCTGCCCAGGGTAAAGGGGGTATCGCCGGCCGGTATACCTAAAATCGTTCTGGATCCCGGCCATGGAGGTAGAGACCCTGGGGCCATCGGACCAAGAGGTATATTGGAGAAAGATATTGTGCTCAGCCTTGCCAAGAAGCTGGCCCGGAAGCTAAGGAAAGAATTGGCGGTCAAGGTTATTCTTACAAGGCAGGATGATTCCTATGTTCCGCTTGAAGACAGAACGGCCATTGCCAATGCCGAGAACGCCGATCTCTTCATTTCCCTCCATACGAATGCGAGCCCGAACCGCCGGACGAGAGGGGTTGAGAGCTACTACCTGGACAACACGACGGATGAGGCTACCATACGACTTGCTGCGAGAGAAAACGGGACCTCCCGGAAAAATGTTTCAGACCTGCAATATATTTTGAGCGATCTGACTCAGAGTTTCAAGCTTGAGGATTCCATTAGCCTGGCCCACAATCTACAGTCCTCGCTTGTTTCAAACATGGGGCGGAGATATCGTAATGTAAAGGATCTCGGAGTTAAGAAGGGCCTGTTCTACGTTTTGGTCGGAGCGCGGATGCCAAGCGTGCTCTTAGAGGTGTTCTTCGTGACGAACAGGCTCGAGGGCCGTTCGCTTGTCCAGAGATCCTTTCAGAACGCTATCGTTGAGGCCCTTTATCGCGGGATCAAGAGGTATCTCAAAAGTCCCGGCCTCACGAAGAATTTATAGAAAGGATCTCAATCCGAGTTCATGGATGCAGTTGCCTCCTGGGCATCCCTGTTGGGGCAGGCCTTTACAGAGCCGAACGTTAGCCGTGCAACACGCACCTATGTTCACAGGGGTCGTGATCTCCTCTTGGAGCGCCACCGGACGGGGGCAGGAGGTTATGAGATTGTCTCGGCCTATACGGAGATGATGGACCATCTGATCCTGCACCTCTTTGAGGGGGCCAGCACGGACTACATGGAGCGCTTCCCCAACTCGAATCCACGTTGCTCACTGATAGCCTTGGGTGGATTTGGTCGCAGAGAGCTCAACCCCCATTCAGACCTCGATCTCCTTTTTTTATACTCCTGGAAGGTGACTCCCTTTCTAGAGTCTGTAGCAGAAAGAATCTGTTATGCCCTGTGGGATTCTGGTCTTCAGGTTGGCCATGCTATGCGGAGCATCGCAGAGTCCATTCGTCTTGGTAACAAGGATATGAAAGTCAAGACGGCTATGATCGATACCCGTTACCTGTGTGGAGACCGTCAGCTTTATGATAATTTTGAAAGTGCCGAGAGGGAGTGTTTCCATAGTGGGAATGGAGATCGTTTCATTCGTAAGAAGCTCGAGGAGAACCGGTTCCGGCACGAGCGCTATGGCGAGTCCGTGTATCTGTTGGAACCAGACATTAAAGAAGGCGAAGGGGGATTACGGGATATTCACACGGCACTGTGGATCTCCAAGGTCAGATGGGGAGTAAAGGACCTGAACGAACTGGAATTTCAGGGGTTGTTGAGTCCAAAAGATCTTTCTGAGCTGAAAGGCTCGCAGGATTTTCTCTGGCGGGTTAGGAATGAACTCCACTTTGTCTCTGGAAAACACCAAGATCAGCTTACTTTTGAAGAGCAGGAGAGAGTCGCAATTGCCCTTGGTTTTAAAGATGATCGGACCGTTAAAGGGGTGGAGTCCTTTATGCGGACCTATTATCTTCATGCCGCTCGGATTAGTCGATTGGCCTCCTCCATCAACCATCGAGCGACGGATATCTCTGATGCTTATCAGCGAAAGGGCGTGTCACCTGGTAGGGCAATCCGTGATGGGGTCCACATCACCAAGGGTGTGCTGTGGGTTTCCAATACGGCCATCTTCGATGAGCACCCGGAGAACCTGATCTCTATATTCGCAGAGTCGCAGAGATATCGGGCCGAGGTCGGCCATAGTACCCGTGAGCTTATCCGTAAGCACCTTGGTATCATTGATAACCGCTTTCGCCGCTCTGCAGCACCAGCTGCAATGTTTCTGCAAATCCTAAAGGGCAAAGAGCGGGTCTATGAGACCCTGCTCGATATGCACCGCTCCGGGGTTTTAGATGCTTTTATGCCGGAATTTGGCGATCTCCTGTGCATGGTCCAGCACGATTTCTACCACATTTTCACGGTAGACCAACACTCCCTGCGAGCAATAAAGGAATTCGAGCGCTTGAAGGCTGGGGAATTCAAGGATTCTCTTCCCCTGCTGACACAACTCGCTCGTGAGGTGGATAAATTTGAGGTGCTTCTCCTCGGGATACTATTCCATGACATCGGCAAAGGACAGGGCGGAAACCATTCGAAGATCGGAAGCCGTATCGCAAAAAAAATTGCCCGCAGGCTGCGTCTCAACGTCGATGATATTTTACAGTTAGAGTTCCTCGTCCGGGCTCACCTTCAGCTCTCTCATACGGCCTACCGCCGGGATATCGAGGATGAAACACAGGTCGTCGATTTCGCCCTGTCCATCGGCAGCATAAGCAACTTGAAAATGCTCTACCTGCTTACTTACAGTGACACCAGGGCCGTTGGACCCGAGGTCTGGAACAACTGGAAGGGTTCACTATTGGAAGACCTTTATGTCCGTGCCCTGAGGGTCTTGGAAGAGTTGGAAAAAGGTCAGTTCCAAAGAGGCGATAGGCGATCGAAAGTCCGCCGTATTCAGGGACGACTCAAACGCCGCCTCTCCCGGCAATTCACTCCGGAAAGGGTCCGCCGTTTTGTTGAGAACATGCCTGAAAGATATTTTCTTACAACCCCTGAGGAGGAAATGCCTTTCCACTTTGGAATTATGGAGCAGTATTCAGATCAAGCGTTTCTCAGCAGCGTGCGTCATTTTCCTGAAAACGAGTACAGCGAGATGGTTATTTGCACCAAAGACCGGCCGGGGCTCTTTGCTCTAATTACCGGGGTCTTTGCCGCCATGGGGATGGACATCCTGAGCGCACGGATTACGACTCGGAAAGATGGCTTAATCCTGGATGTGTTCCGGATCTCTCATTTAGGCAAATCCGAGGTCGTCATGGAGCCTGAGAGATGGACCAGGATTCAATCTACACTGGAACGTGTTCTGACGGAACCGGTTGATATTACACGCCTGGTTGGGGTAGCAGGACAGCCCTTACTCTTTAAAAGGAGGGCTCGAAAGGTTCCCACAGTCATTCACATTGATAATGAGACCTCGGAGAACTTCACTGTTTTGGAGATTTATGCCCAGGATCGTGTTGGTGTTCTGTTTACGATTACCCACGCACTGCACCAACTTGGGGCCTCTATCCACGTGGCCATGATATCGACCAACGTAGACCAGGTGACTGACGTCTTTTACGTGACAGATGAAGACGGAGAGAAAATTCAAGACAAGAAACGGCTGGAGACAATTCGGCAGGCCCTTTATCGGAGCCTTCTCGCAGAAGATGAAAGAATCGCTCAATCTGCACATTGACTCCTTTCTCAACATGCTCGCTGTTGAAAAGGGACTGGCCAGGAACACCCTGGATGCCTATAGCAGGGATCTCAATCGCCTGGCCAATTTTTTCCAGGCCAAGGGCATCAAGTCTTGGAAAGATGGTCAGGGAAGTCACTTGCGTTCTTATGTATCGTGCCTCCGGCGATCTGGCCTGGGTGTCCGGTCTGTGGTCCGTAACGTTGTTGTTTTGCGGCAGCTTTACCGATACCTGGAAAAGGAGGAGATTATAGACGAGAGTCCTCTCCCTCAAATTCTGTTGCCTGCGGAAGCAAGAAAACTACCCCACATCTTGAACCGTGACGAGGTAGAGAAGCTGTTGAATCAGCCGAATCCTCTGGTGTCATCGGGAATGAGAGATCAGGCGATGCTGGAGCTCCTTTACGCCACGGGACTGCGGGTCTCGGAGCTTGTCTCTCTGCAAACGCAGCAGATTAATTTTGACGGAGATTATCTGACCGTGCGAGGAAAAGGGGAGAAGGTTCGGATCATTCCCTTCGGAAGATGGGCCAGGGAACGGCTTCAGCGATACCTAAAGGAGGTCAGATCAAGCTTGCTGAACGGCAGGACGAGTCGCTTCCTCTTTCTTACCCGTTCGGGGAAAGGCTTTACGCGGCAGGGTTTTTGGAAATTGATTCGGCGCTATGCCTTGGCTGCAGGGGTTGAGACGAGAGTAACGCCCCATATGCTGCGCCATTCCTTTGCCACTCATCTTTTGGAGGGAGGTGCGGATCTTCGGTCAGTTCAGTCGATGTTGGGACATGCGGATATCTCTACGACGCAAATCTATACCCACCTCAATCGGACTCACCTCAAGGAGGCCCATCGGCGGTTTCATCCGCGCGAGAGAGCTGACGGGAAATAGCGAGAGTGAGGTGAGAGGAGGAATAGTTGGTTGGGTTTCGTCCTTTCGGGAATTCCCGAAAGCGGTAAGGGGTAATTTAATGTACATCCCGCCTCTTGAGGCGGGTACAAAACCGATGGGGTTTCCAAAGGGGAGAAGCGGCAGCTCTCCCCTTTGGTCGAACACAGGGATTCAAACCTCGTGTTCGATATAACTTGATTTGAAAAGTGGGTAATACCCGGCACTTTAACAAGGGCATCGGGTCGACAAGCCAGACCACCGGTGCCTTTTGATTTTTTGGGTTTCACCGGAAATCTTGGTGAAGATGCAAGATGAGTAATTTCAACTTTCTAGACCTGCCCTCGGCACTTGCAGGAAGGTGCAAGGATGAATGAACTTATTAAAAGGGCGGCGGAGGATCTTGTTAAAAGCAAATATGCTATATCCCTAACTGGCGCAGGCATTTCTACTGAATCGGGAATTCCCGATTTTCGTGGACCTTCAGGAATCTGGACGAAAAATCCTGATGCGGAAAGAAAAGCTTACGAGCGTTACGATAGATTCAAAAGGAATCCTAAAGAATATTGGGAGGAAAGGCTAAGCGGTCCTTCCTTGTTAGGAGATTTAGAAAAAGTGCTGCCTAATGCCGGACATGATGCCTTGGCGGAACTGGAGAGCCTGGGAGTTCTAAAATGTATTGTTACTCAAAATATTGACAATCTCCACCAAAGAGCAGGGAGTAAAAAGGTTTTGGATTATCATGGGAATGCGTTTATTTTGAGATGCTTCTCTTGCAACGCCAGATATGACCTCAAGGAATTTGATATAGAGGAGTTGAGGAGAGCAGATCAATTACCCCCTGTTTGTAAAGAATGTGGAGGAGTAATAAAATCAGATGTTGTTCATTTTAACGAGCCGATTCCTTCGGATGTTGCTGGCAAAAGTGTGGAAGAAGCGGAGATTTGCGATTTGATGTTGATTTGTGGTACATCAGCGGTTGTCTTTCCTTTTGCGAATTTACCCAGAATAGCCAAGGTTCGCAGTCGTACCGTTTTAATTGAAATCAACGCTGAACCCACCCCTCTTACTGAAGAAGGAATATCGGAATACCTAATCCAAGGAAAGACTGGACATGTTCTGCCGAATATTGTTGAAGAAGTTAAAAAATTGCCCTCCCTTCCCTAGACTACCTTGAGCCGTAAAAGTTTTTCTCAAACTATTTAAAGAGAGGCTCCTCTGTTTCGTCCCACATGCTTGGACCCCTTTTTGAGGGGGGTAATTCGGGGGACACAATACCGTTTTCCCTTGAGTTTGGTTAAGCTGGGATGGCCGGACAAAAAGGGCTAATAAGAATCTCAATGAAGTCCCCAGATGTCAGGGAATCCTTCTGACCCGTATTGGAATAGGGTCAGGCATAACCCCTGATTCTGCCGACAAACTCCTCCATCGAACCTATTCGTCATTCTGAGCAGAGCGAAGAATCTCATGTTTTCCCAGACTTGAGACCCTTCACTTCGTTCAGGGTGACAACCAAAGACCGTTTCTCAGCAGAATCACCCCTCTGGCTAACTATCGGCAATTTTTCTTCTTGACTTAAATATAGGTTTAGATACATACTTGGACATAAACTAAAACAGGGTTGCTCAGATGGAAAAAATCATTCCTATTTCGGAGCTGCAGAGTCAGGCGAAGAGAATTATCGAGGGCGTCAAGCAGACGCGGGACCCGGTGATCATTACGCAGAGGGGGAGACCGGCAGCCTTGCTGGTGAACTATGAAGATTACGAGGGAATGGTTGCCACGCTGGAAGAGATGAGCCAGCCCGATTGGAGAGAGAGGTTGGTCGAAGCCGAGCGTGATTCAAGAGCCGGAAAGGGTATGGAGTTAGAGGAGTTTAAAGCCAAAAGAGCGAAGCGTGCCAAGAAAGGTTAAACTCCTCCCGCGGGCACAAAGGGAACTTGAAGGCCTTCCTTATGCCATTCAAGATCAGATCGTTGCCAAATTGGAACTCCTGCGCGATTTTCCAGAGATGGGAATAGCGATGTTTGATGCCTTTCTGGGTTACCGTGCACTCTTGGCAGCCAGAAATACCTACCGCATCATCTACCGAATCGTCTCTTATGATTTAATCGAGATCGCCTATATACGGCACTGCGCTCGCCAGACTCGCTTCCGGTTGATAAGAGGTGAAGAGTAGAGAAAAGCGGGACCTATGAAAGTACCAAGCTCGGCCTTTATTCTTGTGTTTTCGTATGTCGTACCGTATTAAAAGACGATGATTCAAGAATTCTTGCGGCAGGTCTCTATATGGGCAATGCCCATTTTGGTAGCCATTGTGTTCCATGAAGTTGCCCATGGATGGGTTGCCTATCGGTTGGGGGATGATACGGCGGCCCGCATGGGACGATTGACCCTCAACCCGATCTCGCATATCGATCTTTTTGGAACCATTCTTCTCCCTCTGCTATTGATGATCGCTCATTCCCCTTTTCTTTTTGGTTATGCAAAACCGGTCCCTGTGAACTTCACTAACCTCCGTTATCCGAAGAGGGACATGATATGGGTGGCATTGGCGGGACCGGCAACCAATATCCTCCTGGCGTTCTGTAGCGTTCTGGCTCTAAAGGTCCTTCTCTCGTTGGATTTCTCAGCTCAAAATCCGTTCGCACCATTTTACTTGGCAGTTTTATCCCCCCTTGTCCTAATGGCCAAGAACAGTATCATCATCAACGTTGTCCTGGCTGTCTTTAATATCTTTCCAATTCCCCCATTGGATGGTGGGAGGGTTCTGGTTGGGATATTGCCTGAGCCCTATTCTTCCACCCTGGCTCGCGTGGAGCCTTATGGGTTTCTGATCATCATGGTCTTACTCATGACCGACGTGCTGCGTGCTTTTATGGGCCCGGCGATTAGCTTTTTACTCGGAATATTCGGCAGCATATTGTAGTGAGAGGCATTTATGGAAACTATTGTTAGTGGAGCACGGCCTACTGGTCGCCTGCATCTTGGTCATCTACACGGGGCCTTGAAAAACTGGATCCGCCTTCAGGATAAGTATCGTTGCTTCTTCTTTGTCGCAGATTGGCACGCCCTTACCACCGATTACTCCTCCCCGCAGGGGATCAGAGAAAATACCATCGAGATGGTCATGGACTGGTTGAGCATCGGTCTAGATCCCGAGCGGTGCGTTATATTTCGCCAATCCAGTATCAAGGAGCACGCGGAACTTTATCTATTGCTCTCCATGATCACGCCGGTTCCCTGGTTGGAGCGGAATCCCACCTACAAAGAGCAGATGAATGAAATAGTTGGGAAAGACCTCTCCACTTACGGCTTTCTGGGTTATCCTGTCCTCCAGGCAGCCGATATCATGATGTACAAGGCCCATAAGGTTCCGGTTGGCGTTGATCAGGCTCCTCACGTGGAATTGACACGGGAGATCGTCCGCCGTTTCAATCAGGTCTACCGCCCAATCTTTCCAGAACCAGATGTCCTTTTGACGGAGACGCAGAAACTCCCTGGTCTCGATGGGCGAAAAATGAGTAAGAGTTACCATAATGCGGTCTTTCTTTCGGATTCCCCAAAAGAGATCGACCAAAAACTGAGTCGGATGATGACCGATCCGGCTCGGGTCCGGAGACATGACCCGGGTGAACCCGAGAAGTGTCCTGCCTTTAACCTCCACAAAATTTACTGTACCTCGCAGGAGATTAAAGAGGTGTCTGAAGGGTGTCGTAACGCCTCGATTGGCTGTCTAGATTGCAAGAAGGTTATGATCAAACACGTCATCTCAGATCTGGAACCGTATCGGGAGAAAAAGAGCTCTTATGAGGGGCGCGTTAGCGAGGTCGAAGATGTGTTATCGGCAGGAAATCGCATCGCCCAGGATATAGCGAGCAATACCATGGAGGAGGTCCGAAGCGCGATCACGTTGTGATTGTCTGGCCTTGTGGGAAACTGAAGAAATAGACCATGTCCATCAATGTACAGTTAGAGGTATACGAAGGACCCCTGGATTTGCTGCTCCACTTGATCAAAAAAAATGAGGTGGGCATTACCGATATTTCCATTTCGACGATTACAGAACAGTACTTGGCCACCCTGGAGATGATGGGTAGCTTGAACCTTGATGTTGCCGGTGAATTCCTAGTCATGGCTGCCACGCTCATTCATATCAAGTCGAGAATGTTGCTTCCCCTCGAGGAAGGAGATGAGGACGAGGAAGAAGAAGGGGATCCACGGGATGAGCTGGTACGTCGGCTATTAGAGTATCAGCGATATAAAGAAGCCGCGTTGGAACTTGAAGGGCGTGAGGTTCTCTACCGGGATGTGTTTGTCCGTTCATCCGAAAGTCGCCAGAAAATAGAAGCAGGAGAGATTGAGCGGGTCTCTCTCTTTGATTTGCTCTCGGCCTTTCGGCGTGTCTTGGAGCGGTTTCCTGAAGAGGGTGCGCACGTCATCAAAGTCGAAAAGATATCGGTTCAGGAAAAGATGAACTTGCTTTTAGATTGTCTCCGGCGAAGTACGAGGGTGGTCTTTCAAACCATCTTTGAGGGGGTGAGTTCGAGGATGGATATCGTGGTGACCTTCCTTGCCCTGTTGGAGCTTATCAAGATCCGAGCCATCAGAGCTACTCAAGAAGACAGGGTAGGGCCTATCATGATCGAGCTGACCGTGCCGCTAGGAGGGGAGGAGGGGAATTTGGCCAAGAGGGAGACTGAAGAAGAGGAGGAGTATGGAGCGTAGCCGTCTCAAGTCTGTTGTTGAAAGCCTGCTCTTCGTGTCAGAGAGTGCAGTGACCCTGGACCGCATGAGCGCTGTGCTGGAAGGGGTTGAGAAAAAGGAGATTCTCTCTGTTATTGAGGAGCTTCGCTCGGAATATGAAAGCCAGGGACGAGGGATTTTGCTGTTTGAAGTAGCTGGTGGATTTCAGATGAGGACTCCGAAAGAGAATGCTGATTGGGTGAAGAACCTCCTTCGGGGCAGAGCGGCACGGATGAGCCGTGCCACCCTGGAGACCCTGTCTATCGTCGCTTACAAGCAGC
>JACZXR010000315.1 GCA_022571535.1 Deltaproteobacteria bacterium
TATGTTCTACACGGATTGCTTTTTCACTCATAAGGGTTCCTTATACGACATCTGCAAATGTTTTCTCCATTCGACGAAAATAAAACGCACCACTCACCAACAGCAGAAATGCGGCCAACGCTGAAACGATGACAATTGGTCCCGGTGCGGTGTTGGTACCCAGCAGGGCCCATCGAAAACCTTCTACCACACCAGTCATGGGGTTGAGGCCGTAGAGCAGCCTCCACTGTTCAGGGACAAGGCTGGAAGGATAGACTACAGGAGTGGCGAACAACCAGAACTGAGTCAGGAACGGAAGAGTATAGCGAACGTCGCGATACTGTGCGTTCAGCGCGGAGAGCCAGAAACCGATGCCCAGGGCAGTCATCAGAGCAAGTAAGACAAACAAGGGCAACATCAACACGGAGCCGGTCGGAACAATCCCATAGAAAACCATCATGCCGAGCAGAAGAACAAACGCAATGGCAAAATCCACAAGGCTTGCTAAAACTGCTGAGACCGGGATCAGGAGCCGTGGAAAGTAGACTTTGGTAATAAGGCGCTCATTTACCACCAAGCTCGTGCTTGCATCTGTCAGCGCACGCGAAAATAGTTGCCATGGCAGCAGGGCAGCAAAGGCAAAGATCGGGTACGGCAGGCCATCCGAAGGGACACCAACCAGGTTGCCGAAAAAGACGGTGAAGATCAGCATCATAGAAAATGGCTGAAGAACGGCCCATGCCACCCCGAAAACCGTCTGCTTGTAGCGCACCTTGATGTCGCGCCAAGTCAAAAAATAGAGCAGCTCTCGATACTCCCACAGCTCGATCAGGTTAATCGCCACCCAGCCTGATGCTGGGCGGATAAACATTGGAGTTGGATGAATATTTCCCTCTTTTAGGCTCATACCTTAATTTAAATTGACAAACTTTGTACTTGGATTCCCTTTTTCGGGAGTCACCCGAAAGAGGATTCCATAACGACACCCGTATCTTAGGATGCTTCCCGGTTTATGTAGCCGCTTTTCGGATCTCTAAATTCCCCAATTAGTATAGCAATTTCTGGGCCAATCTTCTCCCCCGGCGGGTGGTCTCCCTTTATGACGTACTCGTGCCACCTCCTTGCTCAACTACTACAGCCACCACGGCAAATACGCGCTCTTGTCTCGCCTCTCCATACCCAGATCCTCGGTGCACGCATAACCAAAGAAAGACATGATAGAATTCCAAAGTCAATAAAAATACCAACCGTGCGCCCACTTCAACGAACCCGCTCCTCGTGCTATTATCGCTTCGGTTGAGTAACGTTTCGCAGTCGATGGCCATATGAAAAAATTCGACCGGGGTTCCTCTCGCCCCACACCAACTCTGTGACCACGGCAGTTGTCATACCGACTTTTAACCGCCGGGCAACTGTCCTTGCCGGGCTGAAAAGCCTCTTCGAAGCAATACCAGCCGATCACCATGTCATCGTCGTCGAGTCGGGCTCCTCTGACGGCACCGCGGAATCCATCAGGAGCCAGTTCTCTCATGCAGTTCTGATTCAAGGGGATTCTTCCATGTGGTGGTCCGCCGCAATTAATCTTAGCATCTCCAAAGCAAGAGAGCTCGGCTGCAGCCACATCGTTACATACAACGACGATAATATTGCCACACCAGGCCTTTTCACTGCGCTCGCGGATGCCGCTCGTCTTTACCCTGACAGCATCATATCGGCGGTCTGCTGCTACCTTGATCGGCCTGACACGGTATTCTTCGCAGGCCGAATGCGAGCGAAATACTCTGATCGCTTTTACTATCTGAATCATGATACTCCCTTGGCAGGTCTCGATAAAGGGATACGTGAAGTAAACCTTCTGCACGGCATGTGTACCCTTTTCCCTATGATCGTGTTCGACGCTGTAGGTCTCTTCGACGAGTCTGCCTTTCCGCAGGTGCTCGCAGACGACGACCTCCTCCTACGGGCAGTCCAGGGAGGCTATCGCCTGCGAGTCGCACTGGGTGCCGTAGTATTAAACGATCGCAACAAAACAGGCATTAACCCCTATGACCGTCGACTCGGACCAGCCACGGTATTGAACCTACTAGTCTCCAGAAAGTCTACGTTTCAGATCACGGCAAGAGCACGTTTTCTATGGTTCCACCGTCGAAGCTTGTTTTTTTTCTGCAAGACATGGTTATGCGACTATTCCCGACTGTTCATTCTGATCCTGGCAAGATGGGCCCTTCCTGCAGAGACTTTTAAACGGCTCGGAAAAAAGCACGCACAACGACTACATCGATTATGAGAATCCTTGTTCTATCCAAGCGCATGTACATGGGAAAGGACCTGCTCGACGACCGCTTCGGCCGATTCCGTGAGCTACCCCTGGAACTCGCCACACTCGGCCATGACGTCATGGGGATTTGTTTGAGCTATCAGCAAAGACGAAAGGGGCTTTTCACGGATGTCAGCAAAGACGGAACTGCGCAAGTTCATTGGCATTCGATGAATATCGGACGGCTGGTCATCCCCGGGCTGATTCATTATCTGCGTGAAGTTAAACGATTGTCCTTACAATATAGACCCGATCTTATCTGGTGCTGTTCAGATAGTTTCCATGCCATCTTCGGGGTATGGCTGGCAAACCGTCTTAACACAAAAAAAGTCGTGGATTTATATGACAATTTCGAAAACTATGGAGCCACTCGCTTTTCCGGCGTCTTACCACTTTTTAGGAGAGCGGTCAGAGCCGCCGACGGCGTTACCTGCGTGAGTAAACCGCTAGCGGAACGGTTATTCCATAGTTACCGGCGCAGCGGGCCCATCGCAGTGTTAGAAAACGCTGTTCGGAGGGACCTCTTTTACCCTCAGGATCGCACCGCATGCAGAAGACTCCTGGGACTCCCCGAAGACGCAAAAATAATCGGCACGGCAGGCGCACTCTACCGAAGCCGCGGAATCCGTGCCCTGTTTCGAGGATTTGAACTGCTTGCGGCTAAGGAAAATAATCTTCATCTGGCAATTGCGGGTCCTCGTGATCGCTGCAGCCAAATCCCCAATGGCCCGCGCGTTCACGACCTGGGCGTTTTGCCTCTGGATGAAGTTCCGCTCTTGATTAATGCCCTCGATGTGGCAGTGGTTTGCAACCGTGATTCACTATTCGGGCGCTATTGCTTCCCGCAAAAGACCTACGAGGTCATGGCCTGTCGCACTCCTCTGGTCGCAGCTGCCGTGGGGTCTATGAAGGATATGTTGGATGAGTATCCTGAATGCTTGTTTGAGCCGGAAGCCCCCCAGAGCTGCGCAGATGCGATCCGGTCCCAATTAATTCAGCCAACGGTGGTTGATTTTGACATTCCTAGCTGGGGTGACATGGCCAAGCGACTGGAAACATTCCTCATAAAGGCCACGACGTCAAACACACTCGCTTAGTACCTCTAACCTCCCTCGGCGTCCGTTCATCCACACTTCCCATTGGCAAGTGACTCAAAGATCTCTTCATACTTTCTAATTATTAGATCCCAGCCAAACTGCTCCCTCGCCCTTCTCTGTGCGTAACCGCCCACCGCCCATCTGGTCTGGTCATCCCGCAAAAGGTTTACAACCGCCTTTGTCATAGACGGATAATCTTCCGGCTCGACAATGATCCCGCTCTTTCCATCTTCGACGGCATCGGGAACCAAGTGAAGAAAGTCGAACCCGGTGAAACTCTCTGCTTGGTCAACGGGCACAACAAATCCATCAATATCAGCATTGAAGTCAAAAGGCTCATGGAGCATCAAAAAGGCCAAGGCTTCTTGGGTTTCGCTGTCATAGAGGATCTTATAGAAGTGAGATGGGATACGGACCTCGCCCCTCCCAATGGTTAAGTTCAGACCCTCGTAAATCGCTCCGGTGATGCCGTGGATTTCGTCCCTATCGGCGACCACATCGCGGACGTATGCTTCAAGTAGACGCCAGCCCTGC
>JACZXR010000316.1 GCA_022571535.1 Deltaproteobacteria bacterium
GCCTTTGGCTGAGCCAAGACCGCAAAGAAAAATATTTTCCTATTTCTCCGAACTTGGCGTCCTTTGCGCCTTTGGGCGAGTAATCTTTTTCCCGATTCCTAAACCCAACTTCAACAAAATTATTTCAAATATGTTTAGATAGATTTTAACCTAGGAGGTAAAAATGAAAGAAAGTCTTCAACCCAAAGGGCTATCGGATCCAAGGCCGAGATATACTCAGGCGATCATGACCAAACCCGGCAGGCTGCTTTTCATTGCGGGGCAGACCGCCTCGGACGCAAACGGCAATGTTGTCGGCAAAGGGGACATCGAGGCGCAGGTGACGCAGGTGTACGAAAACATCAAGACTGTTCTAAATGATGTCGGCGGTTCGTTGCAGGACGTCGTAAAAACGACCACCTATATCACGGATATCAAATACCGCGATGGGCTGGGTAAGGTGCGTAGCCGTTTCTACGAGAAGGACCCCCCGACAAGCACATTGATCGTCGTCAAGGGACTGGCCCGAGAGGAGTACATGGTGGAGATCGAGGCCATTGCCGTCTTGGATTAGAGGGGTCTATTTCGTTTCTCCGTGTTACCCATTTGTTTCCTCGGACGAGATGGATCATATGACCACATAGGCCTGATATGAAATGAGGGGAAACTCACCCGCGCCACTAACCCTGTGGCGTTTGAGAGAAGAGGACGGAAACCTGCCATCTAACTCTCTTTCCAGACACTGGGGCAGTTTATCTAAAGAGGATTCGGTGAGTATTCGACTCCAAGATCGGAAGCACATTGGATCAAGATGGTCCATGCCGCTTCCCCGAATTCTATGCCTTCCTTGAGGTAGCGCTCCGCCCTCCTCCTTGACATCTCGCCTGGAAAAAGAACCTCTTTAAACCCTGGAGCAGGCTTCCTCGATTTAACGAAAGCAACCAGCTCATCCACTTTATCCAAAAATACGTCTAACGGCTGAAACTCTTCCACACAAAAAGCCTGTAACATTACCCCATTGATAGCGGCCCCTCCCCTATCCCACCATTCTCTTCCCAAACCCGTCCCAGAGAGAATCCCCCCCAGAATCTCCGTAACGAGGTTAAGCCCCGAGCCTTTGTATCCTCCAAAGGGATTAATGACGCCTCTCGGTGGCCCGATGAATTCGCTAAAATCAGTCGTCGGTTTGCCATGCCCGTCGAGCATCACCCCTTCGGCGATGGCTTCCCCTCGGGAAACCTTTTTTTGAAGTTCACCCATGCTCATCGCCGCAGTCGCAAAGTCAAAGATAACGTGCCGGCCGTTCCTTCCTGGAAATGCATAGGCCATAGGGTTGGTTCCGGCAACAGGCTCCATACCGCCATAGGGGGCAATGTTCCCCGACCCCACACTCACAGCCGCCATTCCGATCATTCCCTGTTCAGCGGCAAGCTCTACATAGTCCGCAAGTCTTCCAACATGACCCGCTCGGTATAGACAAACCATTCCCACGCCGTGCTCCTTGGCCTTCCTGATCGTGAGATTCATCCCCTCATGGGCGATAACCTGACCAATATAATGATTTCCATCTATGACCGCTGTGGTCTTTCCCTCGCGCAAAACCCTAGGCCTCTCGTTGATGCGAATAAAGCCAGCTCTGATCCTCGATACATAAGAGGGAATACGGGAGATACCGTGCCCCGGGTATCCGTGAAGATCCGCCTTAACGAGCATACTCGCCACCAGGTGCGAATCAGTCTTGGGAAACCCAGCGGATGAGAGTAACTGCTCACCGAACTCTAGTAGCTCATCGTGACTGTATCTTGGCAAGGCCTCCTCCAGGCTGACCGCGACGTTTGTTGAAATTTCGTTTCTTTATAGACAGTCGTTATTCGAGAATCTTCAAGGGAAGGGTGTTTCCGGTCCAAAATCGTTACGCATGAATCAAGAAGGAAAAATTATACTGGGAAGTAGCGTGCCAACCAGTCGGAGATGAGCTGTGCCACGCGCGGGTTGTCCTCGCCGAACATGAAGTGATCGACGTCAGACAGCAAATGCAACTCCGCCGGCTGCTTCGCCCGCCTGAACATCTCGATTGACTCCTCAGTGGGTGTCACGGAGTCGTTAGCGCTGTGCACCAGCAGGAGCGGGCGCGGCGCGATTTTTCCAACCATCTCGTCGGCGCGAAAATCGTACATGCTCTGTGCCGTCTCCGCGGGAAACTCCATGATCGATCGTTTACTCAAGCCGCCGCGCAGGCGCTCCGGGATGGGAACGATGTCGTAGCTCGGCACCATAAGCGACTTGCCGGTGCGCGCCCGATAGCTACGCCCTTCTTCCAACATGTTGGTGAATCGAGCCCAAGACTCGGGTGTCGGGTGCTGGCGGCGGAACTTGCGTGCCCCGTCTCCCCAGCCCCCGAACGAGAGAACGGCCGCCACGCGCCCGTCCACACCGCCCGTGTACACTGCCACTGCGGCGCCGAAGCTGCTGCCTACTAGAGCGACACGCTTTGGATCCACGTCAGGACGGCTGGCCATGTATGTCAGCGCGCTGGAGGTGTCCGTCACCTGATCGAGGCACAGAATGTGGCCGTGCTCGCCCTCGGCATCGCCGCAGCCGCGAAAGTCGAAACGCATGGAAACGTAGCCCCACTTGGTCATCTGCTCTGCAATTACGACGGCGCCAGGACTCTCCTTGTTACTGCCAAAGCCGTGCAGGACCAGAAACCCTGCGCGTCGCTCGCCTGCGGTCAAGCCGTCCGGCGTGTGCACCACGCCGGTTAATTTCAGGCCATCTGACTGGAATGTTACGGGAGACTGCTTCATATTTATTTCATGCCTTACTACCTTAACGTGAAGAAAATGTCCATCTCTGCCCAAGTTTCCATCCAAGCGCACACAGTCTGTAGCCGAGGGCTGGCGCCGGATGAAAGCCGGAACTGACCGAAGGCAATTGGTCAGGCCTACTGCCGCAGCCTAGACTGCTATCTCCGTTTAGGTCACTGGAGTGGAAACCTTGTAAAAGAACCGTGGGATAGAGCTTGTCTTCTCAGGGCGGAAGGCGATATTAGACAGAATAGCCCTTCTGTTCAATCCTGAGTACCCGAACAACCAGCCCGACCTCTCCCAGCCCGCGTCTGCGGCCACTCAGGGAGGGCGTTTTGGGATCCCCTTTTTTAGTCCCAAAACTGCTCAGGTCCGTAGGACTCAATTCAAGCGTCGATTAATTGCGTCCTGCGAGGAAATCGGCCTGTAAAAGCCCGCCAATACGCCGTTTTTAGCCCGTTGACAACCTCCCCAGACTCTACTAGAAGGGCGAGTTAGTAAGTAAGTACCAGCCTCCCCCAGCATTGGTAAGCCATCACGTGTAATGTGAGGCTAACAGGAGGGGGAGAATGAGGAATTTAGAGTCAGCTGCTATTGCGATTCTCCGCAAGGGTGTGCTGGCTTTTTTGTTTGTCAAAACAGGGAACTCGAAATTAAAGGAATTATCTACTATTGCCCAAGGTGGGCAAGAGGAGGTTCCTATGAGACTTACCAAGATGTTCGTAAGTGGTTTCATCGCCCTTTTTTGCTGGTCAGGGTCTCTGTTTGCTGACTACACCATTGTGCTCAAAAATGGTGGACGCATCACGGTTAAGAGCTACCGGGAAGAGAAGGAAATGGTCATGTTATATGGCCTTGGAGGGGAGATTGATATAGCCAGAAAACGAATACAATCCATTCAACAAACCGGGGGAAGTGAGCCGCAGGGTTGAATAAGTTTTTCAGTAACCGGTCAAGGATGCCGCCTTTCTCCAGTCCGTGATCCGCGGCGGAAACGTACCCTCAGGCGAAAGACCAGGCAACCACCGAATGTCACCAGGCTATGAAAAGGAGGTGAATATGAGCGAGATTGGCATAAATTCAGACCGCTTATGGCAATCGCTGGCCGAAATAGCGAAGATCGGCGCGACCC
>JACZXR010000317.1 GCA_022571535.1 Deltaproteobacteria bacterium
TCTGGGATATTTGCATCGATGTCGCCTGAGTCGGACGACCACCAATCTGTGCGGCCAAATCCCAAACCTTATAGATTAAAGAACCGCCTGGCATTATCGGCCAGTACCGCTTGTTTTTCTTCCTTCGACAGGTCCCCCCGCTCTGCCATTTCCTCGATTTCATGCTTGGCAGCGGGCAGGTCTACCTCGTGCGGATAGTCCGAGGCATAGGCAAAGGACTCGATACCCACCCGCTTGGCGACGTACGCCAGAGACTTCTCGCTCCCCTCGCATCCGATTAGGATTCTGCCATTCTTAAAATAGTCCACAAAATGCATCTGGGGCTGATCTTTGCTGTCAAAAAAGCCCTCATCCCTTTCCGCACGGTCTAACAGAGAAGGCAGCCAACCGCATCCCCCCTCCAAAAACGCCACACGCAGCTTGGGATAGCGATCGAAAACCCCGTGATAGATAAAGGATACCAGGGCAATCATAAGCGGAACGGGATGGTGCAGGATGTGAGATGCGGTAAAGTTGGTAAAGGTCTCCAGGCCGGCCCCCTCCAGGTTCGACCCACCGTGGACTGCAAGGGGACAGTTGAGCCTCTCCGCCTCCTTATATAGTGGCCAGTAGGTTTCGTGGCCAAGATGAAGCGGTAACCCCGTGGAAGGCAGCATCGCTCCGGGCAGGCCCAGTTCCTCGACTGCCCGCTTGAGTTCACGGACGGCTGCCGGGACATCCTGCATAGGGATCAAGGCCATCGGGCGCAACCGATCGCTAACCTTCGAGAATCGGTTGGTGACGTAATCGTTGTAAGCCCGACAGACCTCAACCGCATATCTTGGTATCTGGATGAACCCTACCGCGAGGCCCTCCGAGGTGAAAAGCACCGTTCGCTCCACCCCGGCCTGCTTCAGAAAAGCCACCCAATCCTCTGCCGATCCCGGGCGGTATTCACTTGCGGTCACTCTCTCATTGCCGGAGTTGCCCTCATGGAGTGCAAAATGCATCCCGTCAAGGGAAGGAAAAACACCCTGACGGTTCCTGCTCGGGTACAGGGCATGCCTCTTCACCCGCTCGTTCATGAACTCGGCCATCTCAGGAATTGACTCGACAATATGGCCGTCGCAATCAACGACCGAATATTGGTCATAGGACATTTTTCCTCCTCCTTATCTTGCCCTGATTGCCATCTACCCCTCTAAACCATCCGCTCAGACCTCGCGAAGGGTAGGACGCTGGGAGAGGCGGCTTGCTGGAGTTACGAACGACCTTTTTCTTTCGGAAAGTTGGAAGCTGCCGTGACGCCTCCGTCGCAGATAAGGTTAGCTCCCCAGATAAAGTCAGAGTCGTCACTTGCGAGAAAGAAGACGGCCCGGGCCTGATCCTCGGGTGTTCCGAGACGGCCGGCAAGATTCTTGAACTCGCGTCCCTCGACGCCCGCGTCCTCACCAACCGGGGAACCCGAGCGGTTCGGGGTGACGCAGTTGACGCGAATATTATAAGAAGCCAGCTGTACTGCCATAGCGCGCGAAAGGTTTAGCACGCCGCCCTTGGCCGCGCTGTATGCGATCGCATCGGTACGACCCTGAAGGCCAGAAGTGGATGCGATGTTGACGATCTTTCCACCCCTTCCCTGCTTGACCATCTGCTCCGCCACGTATTTAGCCACGAGAAAGGGACCTTTCAACGTCACCGCAATGATCTGATCAAATTCCTCTTCGCTGATGCTCAGGATGTTTTTATGGTCCGTGATCGCCGCGTTGTTGACCAGAATATCGATGCCCCCGAAATGTCCGACCACCTTTTTCACCATCTCCTGTACTGAGCTGGCTTTGGAGACATTACAAATCGCCAGGACCGCTTCGTGCCCTGCCTTCTTGAGCCCATCGACCACTCGCTGTCCGCGCCCTTCATCCATGTCCACCACTCCAATCTTCGCCCCTTCCTCGGCGAAGAGCTTGACGATGGATTCGCCTATGTTTCTTCCCGCCCCCGTAACGACGGCCACTTTATCCTTTAGCTTCATCCCCCTATCCTCCGTCCCTATATTTGTTAAAAGCCCTCAGGCCTCTTTTCACCTGCACCTCAAAATCTTACGATTTTTCCCTGGACCCCTTCTCCAGGGCCAAAAAGATTTTCTCCGAGGTGATGGGAAGGTCCTTGATTCGTACTCCCGCGGCATCAAAAACGGCATTGGCAATGGCTGGAGCCACAGGGATAAGTGAGGTCTCACCGATTCCCTTGGCCCCGAACGGGCCATCCTTATGCGGCACCTCTACCGAAATGGACTCGATAACATCGGGCATATCTCCCAGAGCAGGAATGATATAGTCGACCAAATTAGGATTCACCAGCTGTCCGTTGTCAAAAACCATCTCTTCAAAAAGGGCCTGCCCCAGTCCCGTGATGGCCGCACCGGCTATCTGCTGCTTGCAGCCGAGTGGATTGATCGCCTTTCCAACATCCACCGAAGATACGTATTTCAGGATCTTGATCTTCCCTGTTTCACGATCCACTTCCACATCCGCTGCACCCGCCCCCAGAAACCAGAATGCTGATGTGACCTTCTCCCCCTTCTCATCGACGGTCCGGGTCCTCACCTCTCCCCGCCCGACCAGGGTTCCTCCCTGCATGCCGAAGTGCTTGAAGAGCACCTCCCGATATTCCATGGCCGTCTCGCCAAAGAAGACCTTCCCTTCGGAGGCCTTAACTTGTTCGATCGGGACCCCATATTCTTGAACCACCAATTCTCTCAACTGATGACATAGGTCCTGTGCAGCCAACTGCAGGGCCTTTCCCATATGGAACGTTGAACGACTCGAGGAGGTGGTAAGATCATAGGGAACCACGTCCGTGTCCACACCCAGCACCTGGGTTTTTTCCAGCGGGATACCGAGCTCTTTGGCCACAATCTGCGCCATGGTGGTTTCCGAACCCTGGCCCATCTCGACCGTTCCGGTAAAGATCGTTACGCTCCCATCTTCATTGAGCTTGACCACGCCGGAAGAGATCGACGGGGTAATGGTCGCCTTGATGAGACAGGCGATCCCCTTGCCTTGAACAATCGCCCCTTCGGGCCGCCGGGTCTGCTCCTTGCCCCATCCAATCTCCGCAGCCACCTTTTCTACACAAGCCTTCAACCCTATGTTGGTCAGCTTCTCTCCGGTGACAAACTCGTCACCCTCGTCGTATATGTTCTTGAGACGGATCTCGAGCGGATCCATCTTCAAGGCATGGGCAATGATGTCCATCTGAGACTCACAGGCCCACGCCGATTGGGAAACTCCAAATCCGCGAAACGCGCCAGCAGGCGGCTTATTGGTGTAAACACACATGGAGTCGATCTTCACGTGAGGGATCTTGTAAGGCCCCGTCGCCGTATAACCCGATTTTTTGGCCACCCTGGGACCGATCTCCGCAAAGGCACCCGTATCCAGCAGAACCTCCCCCTCCCGCGCGTGGAGTGTGCCGTCTTTCTTCACCCCGGTCTTCATTCGAATCACCGCTGCATGCTTGGTTACGGTATAGAAGACTTCCTCCCGGCTGAGCATAATACGAACGGTTCGCCCAACCTTTTTGGCAAGCGCAACGGTCAGAGGCTCCACCTTCGGATAAACCTTGCTGCCATAACCGCCGCCCAGATATGGAACCACGACCCGTACCTTCGATACCGGCACCTTGAAAATATTCGATAGCTGAGTGCGGACCACGAAGGGGTTTTGGGTCGTTGACCACACTATAATCCGGCCATCTGGCTCGACGGAGGCGATGCATCCGTGGGGCTCCAGGGCGACGTGCTGAGTTGTGGGAAGAACGAAGGTGTCTTCGAATATATAGTCGCACTCGGAAAAGGCCTTCTCCATCCAGCATCCCGATATGTCGTCTAGCTTGATTGCCCCTGCGGGAGCTCCTACAGCGGACTTTGCGTCTTG